>DASPOR010000061.1 GCA_035625915.1 Alphaproteobacteria bacterium
CGACCTCGATTCCTAGGCGGAGGAATTTCGCGCACGCTGGAAGGCGAGGGGCGTGAATTTCGGCATCACCCGCATCGGCGTTCACGCCGGTCCCGCGCTGGTCGGCAATTTCGGCGGCAGCCGCTTCTTCGACTACCCCGCGTACGGCGACACCATCAATGCCGCGGCGCGATTGGAGGCCGTCAACAAGTATTGGGGGACCCGAATCAGAACTTTCAGGACAGGCCACTGGGCGATCTGGTCCTGCGTGGCCGCAGCGAGCCGTTGCGTGCCTATGAGCCTCTGCCGGCGGATGCCTTCAAGGCGCCGGCGATGATGCAATATGCAGGCTTTTGCAAAGCTCGAAGCGGGCGGCGCCTCGGCCATGCCGGCATTCGCCGCTTTTGTCGGGTCGCACGCCGACTATCCGTTGGCGGGCTTCCACCTCAAGCGATTGTTGAACGGCGCCAAGGGCGTCCGGATGCAATTCGAATAGAAGGAGCAGCCGACATGACGCGCGATTTCCCCGCCGGTAATTACCGGTTCATTCCGGCCGTTTTTCAATATTCGAGCGGCGCCGCGGCGGATCCCGGCTACGAGATCGAGCGCGTGCGCTTCGACAAGCCGGTTGCCCTCGCCGAAGGCTTTGCGCAAGTCGCAAAATACATCCGGGCGGTAGGGCGGCCGCTGACGTCGTTCTGCGCCTGCGAATTGCGCTCGCCTGCGGCATTCACCGAAGTAGGCTTTCGCGACTTCAACCTTCACTATGTGAAGGCGCTCGCCGAATGGGGCATTTATGACGGCACCACCAATCCGGTAGCGCGAAGCAATGTCGCCCCCGAGATCGAGCCGCCATCCGAGCCATCGTTCTACGCTTTCTCCTTCACGCGTCCGAGCCAGACCGCGACGTCGACCTTCGTCATCGCAGGTGGCGCCGAAGCGCGCGAGGGCGCGGGAGGCTATCCCGAGCGCACCGTGCGCTATCGCGACGTCTCTGCAGACGGCATGAAGGACAAGGTTCGATTCACCGTGAGCCAGATGGAAAGCCGCATGCAGGCGTTCGGCTTTGGCTGGAAAGATGCAACCGGGGTCCAGGCCTATACCGTCAGGGATTTCTATCCGGTCTATGCTGAAGAGCTAGTGCGCCACGGCGCTGCACGTTCGGGCCTGACCTGGCATTTCGCCCGGCCGCCTGTGATCGACCTCGAATTCGAGATGGATTGCCGCCGCGTGGCTCGGGAGATGGTGATCTAACTCCGCTCACCGCTGCCGCGGATCGAGCGAGTCGCGCAGGCCGTCGCCGCGAGATGCACCACGAGAAAAATTGCAAGTCCCGGCCAGATCGCCTTCCAGGGTACGTTGGTGAGGAAACGCTGCGCCACGTTCAGCATTCCTGGGGCTCGGGCAACAGCTCACCTTCGTGCGGATAAAATCGCGATATGGTCGTAACGAAACAAGTCACGCGTCTAAGTGCCTGAAATGGAAGGAAAATGCCTCAACTGTCTGTCATGAATTTGCGCCGGCGCAAAAATCAGTTATTCCTGGCGAGACGACAAAGTAGAATGACCTCAATATGTTGGGCCACCGTTTCTGCGTTGCACCGATGATGGATGGAACGCTTCGCGCCGGAAAATGATTGCGGCATCGGCGTTTCAACCCGATCC
This sequence comes from Alphaproteobacteria bacterium, assembly GCA_035625915.1. Lineage (NCBI taxonomy): Bacteria > Pseudomonadati > Pseudomonadota > Alphaproteobacteria > Alphaproteobacteria bacterium. The sequence continues at coordinate 1,644 of DASPOR010000061.1, forward strand.
GATTCTGTGATGCTGTACCAAATGCTGTACCGGCGAATTGGGCCATTGATCGCGGTTTATCCTTAATTTCAGCAACGCCGCCGCAAGCACGAACTCACAAGGCCTCGAGGCCCAAGACCCGGTTCAGACCCGTTCGATTGGGGGGTGGTGCTCCGCAGGGCCGGGCTCGGTCATGAGTAGGGGCGATCTCCCGTCGCCATGACCGCGCATCATCGGCTGCCCGCATCAGGAAGGCATCGACGACCATGACCAGTGGTCCTCTGTCTGCGAGTTCCGGAAGGGACGCGACCCCTTCACGGGTGAACGCGTGTGCTGAGCCGCTGCTAACATATATCTGTGACGTGTCCCTGCAGCGATTATGGGCGATAAACAGGCTCGGCGATCGGTGCACACGCGTCCTGGGTCTGAGGCAGAGCCTTGTTAGGTCTCGAAGTCGTCCGCACCGATATCCATGTAGCCGCTCAGCACGCGCACCAGGTCGATGCCCC
>DASPOR010000062.1 GCA_035625915.1 Alphaproteobacteria bacterium
GCGCTTCACCGAATCAATGAACTCTATCGACCATACCACATGGCACTCAAACGCCTCGTCGATTCTACCGCTGAGAGTTTCGGTGTCGCGGTCCTGATCGATTGCCACTCGATGCCGTCCGTGGGCGGCCCAATGGACGAGGACGCCGGGCGACGGCGCTTCGACATGGTTTTGGGAGATCGCCACGGAACAGCGTGTGCCCCGGCCTTGATCGATGCCGTCGAGCGATTCCTTGGCAACGAAGGATTCGAGGTTGTGCGCAATAATCCTTACGCTGGCGGGTTCACGACGCAGCATTACGGCTCGCCGGCAAGCGGTGTCCACGCCCTTCAGATCGAGATCAACCGGGCACTCTACATGGACGAAGCAAGGATTAAGCGTAACTCGGGCCTGCCCAGGATCGCGGATTGCATGAAGGCCCTTGCGGCCCACCTCCGCGCCCGGCTTCCAGCAATGCTCGTTGCCGATTGAAGGTCGAGCGATGAACGTTTCTTCGCCAGAGCCGACCGCGCAAGCGTTTCCCGACATTCTCGTGCGCGACGTGCGCGGCGCCGATATGGAGACGATCCAGGGGATCTACAGTCACCATGTGCTTCACGGGTATTCTTCGTTCGAGGAAGTGCCGCCCGACCGCGATGAGTTGTCGGCCAGATGCGCGGAGATTCTCAAACGCGGCCTGCCCTACATTGTAGCGGAGCGTCGCGGAGAAATTGTTGGCTATGCTTACGCAGGACAGTATCGCGTCCGATCGGCCTATCGCTATACCATCGAGGACTCCGTCTATGTCGACCGCAATTCCCTGCGCCAAGGCATCGGACGGACGCTCCTTCGCGTCCTCATCGAGCGCTGCAGGACGCTCGGCTATCGCCAAATGATCGCCGTCATTGGCGATGCCGGCCAGTCGAGCTCGGTCGCCGCACATATGGCAATGGGCTTCGAGCAAGTCGGGCGCCTGCCTTCGATTGGTTACAAGCTCGGCCGTTGGGTGGACATCGTGCTCATGCAGCGCGCCCTCGGTCCGGGCGGCACAACACCGCCCGAGCCTTAGTGTCGAGCATCAGCGGAGCTCATGAGAAAGAAGGGCCGCGCAAATGCGCGGCCCAAGTGTAGGGAGGAAACGCCCAAAGAGGGCATGCGACACGCCCCACCAAACGGTGAAACGCATTGCCGCAATGCACAATACATCAGATGTACCGGAAAAAATCAAACCAAATTTTTTAATTCATTGATTCAACATAATTTTGAGGAGAACAACCGCTCGGCCGATCCACCAGCTCGGCATCGGAAAGTTCGCCGCTGCCGCGCTGCAGCATAACGTGCAATACGCGCCGCGGATTCTTGCTGGCACGCCGATTGCGAATTTCCCGGCGCCATGGATGCACGCCGGAAAATTTTGCCGATCGTCTTGAGGGCCATTGGTCTAGCGAGTTCGATCGTCCTGTCGCTTGGCTGGGGTGCAGCACAAGCGAAGTCCGCACCCGAGGCCGGCTGGCCGTCGCAAGTCTGCGGGATGGTCATCGCCGCAGCCGAGGAAGCGCTCGACATTCCCAGCCAGCTTCTTGCCGCGATCGCACGCGTCGAATCAGGGAGGTGGTTGCCGGGCAAACAGGCAAATTATGCCTGGCCGTGGACCGTCACCGCGGGTGGGGAAGGGCACTACTATCCGACCAAGGCAGAAGCCATTGCGGCGGTGATCCAGCTCCACGCGCAAGGAATCACGAACATTGACGTTGGCTGCCTGCAAGTGAACCTCCAATATCATCCGCGCGCGTTCAAGTCGCTCGACGCAGCGTTCGACCCCATGGAAAACACGATTTACGCCGCGAACCTGCTCAAGACTCTTCATAATGGAGGGTTCGATTGGACAGATGCCGTCGCCCGCTATCATTCGGCAAGCCCTTCGGCCCGGTTACCTTACGTCAGTAAAGTGAGCCAGCTCTGGCGCGATGAGCACCGCCGCAAGGCGCTTGCCGATCACGAGAGACTACGCCGCCAAATACTCGACGCAGCGACAGAGGAAGCCCATCTCGAGGACGGCGAAACAGGGACAACCGAAGACCCGCGCTAGGTTCGAGCAAGCTCGACGGGGATTGGGTACGGACGGGCTAGTCTAGCGCTCAACCCATCGCGCGCACGGCCTCTTCGTGAATGAGCGCCATGATGCGGCCCTTGGTTCCGATAAAGGTTCCGGACGTGAGCAAGTCGACCGAGCGCGGGCGGGGAATGTCGATCGCCACCATCTCCTTGATCCGCCCAGGTCGCGCGGTCATCACATAGACTCGGTCGCCCAGCAGAATCGCCTCGTCGATGTCGTGGGTGATGAAAAGCACCGTCTTTTGCGAACGTTGCCAGATATTGAGCAGAAGCTCCTGCATGAGCGAGCGGGTCTGGCTATCGAGCGCACCGAACGGCTCGTCCATCAAAAGAATTTCAGGATCGTTGGCGAGTGCGCGGGCGAGTGCTACGCGTTGCATCATCCCGCCCGAGAGCTGCTTCGGATAGGAATTCTCGAAGGCCTCGAGCCCGACCTGGGCGATGAATGTTCTTGCAATTCGCGTGCGGCTCGCCGCATCGATCCCGGCGACCTCGAGGCCGAATTCAACATTGCGTCGAACCGTGAGCCAGGGAAAGAGGGTGTAGGACTGGAACACCATTCCCCGGTCCTTTCCGGGCCTGGTTACTTTTTTGCCGTCTAGCTCTATGGAACCTGCACTGGGCGAAGCGAGACCGGCGACGAGGCGCAAAAGGCTCGACTTGCCGCAACCGGAAGGGCCGACAATGACGGCGAACTCCTTTTCCCTCACGCCAAGGGATATTCCCTCAAGTGCGGTGACGGGATCGGCCCCTCGGGGTGCAAACCGCAGGGTGACGTCGTCGATTCGAAGGTTTGCCATGATCCCCGACAACCGGCCGTTCAAACGTTCATGGCCCAGGGCAGAAGCCGATTTCGAAAAACTTTGAACAGCTTGTCCGTGAGCAGCCCCAGAAGACCGATGACCACGATGCCGAGAAAAATCTGGTCGGTGAAAAGCCCCCGCAACGAGCTGAGTATGAAGTACCCGAGGCCCTTATTGGCGGCGACCAGCTCGGCCACCACCAGATATGTCCATGCCCAACCGAGTGTTACCCGCAATGTGTCCATCACACCCGGCATCGTCGCGGGGATGAGAACGCGACTGACGACCGTGCGCCTGCCCGCGCCGAGCGTATAGGACACGTCCAGAAGATCGCTCGAGACGCCGCGCGAGACGTCGGCGACCAGGACGACCTGCTGGAAAAATGTGCCGATGAATATGACCGCGATTTTCTCCTCGACTCCGATTCCGACCCAAAGAATGAGGAGCGGGATGAGGGCCGAAACCGGGAGGTACCGAACGAAGTTCGTCACCGGTTCGATCGCGGCCTCGACCACTCTGAAGCTCCCCATGAGAATGCCAAGCGGTACCGCGAGGATCGACGCCAGGATGAAGCCGGACATGATCTCACCGACGCTGACCGCTGTATTGGTCAACAGAGAACCATCGCCAACGCCGTTGATTCCCGCGACAAAGACGGCGACCGGTGTGGGCAGGAAATCCTCCCGCACCAGCCCGCTATAGGCCAGGAAGAACCAGATGAGGACGATCGACCCAACCATTATCGCGCTTACCGAAAGGTAAGCACGTCGCGGAATCTCCTTTTTGGGTGTTGCGTACGCGTCGAGCAGCGATCGCATCAGCCGTTGACGAAGCTGTCGTTGATCAATTCGTCGGGCGTGACCTTGACCTGTAGCTTGCCGTGGCTCGACCACACGTCGATTGCTTTCTCGACGGTCCGATAAATGGGGCCTGGGTTCGTCTTCGTGCCAAAAAACGCCTTGTTGTCATCGCCGCCGAAGAATTTGATGCCCGACAAGGATTCCTTGAAGTCCTTCGGATCCTTGAGCCATCCGCCAACGCCTTTCGCCATGATGGCGATCGACTCGTCGGGGTTCGCCCGATAATAGGCGACGGCCTCGTTCCACGATTTCACGATCGCCTCGACCTCTTTTCGGTGCGAATTGACCCAAGCGGTCTTGGCAACCACCACGTCCGTGATCAGGCCCGGCGTGGTCGAGCTATCGACCAAAAGATGTCCGTGATCGCTCGCCTTGCCCTTGCTGAGCCACGGCTCCCACGTGACCGCCGCGTCGACCCGCTTCGAAACGAAGGCGCTACCCGCATCGCCCGCGGTCATGTTCACGGTCTGAAGGTCGGATTCCCTGAGCCCTGCGTTGGCAAGCAGGACATCGAGATAGAACTGGGAGATCGAGCCCTCGTTGACCGCCACCCTCTTGCCTTTGAGGCCTGCAATCGACGTGATGTCCTTGTTGGCGACGATGCCGTCGCCGCCATTCGAATCGTCGATCGCGACCACGTACTGGAAGTCTGTCGCCTTCTTCAAATAAAGGGGTGCGGTGACCACCGTGCTCGCGATCAACTGAACCTTGTCGGCCATCATTGTCGGAAAGCTTTCCTTCGGATCCTCAATGACGATCAATTCGACGTCGACGCCGTTTTCTTTGAAGATGCCTTTTTGCTGCGCGATGTAGAGCGGGCCGTAGCCGACCCAAGTCGAATGAGCGATCCTGATCGTTTCGGCAGACGCCGACGCGGTTGCGATGAAGCCGCCAAAGACCGCCCCGCACGCAAGGACCAACAACATATCGAGACGTTTCCGCATGAATGCATGCCTCCAAATCGGGCCGCTACCCGCATCGCGCGTCGTGCGTGCGCGTTGCATGTGCCAGCACGGACAAAGCTCTAGAAATCGAATTCGGCCTCGGCAACGACTGACGCGACTTGCCGCAGGCAATTCTCCTCAGCGCGGAGAGATTATTGTTACGCGCGACAAGTTCGCAAGTAAAAACTTCGCGATACGCAAGAGTACGGTAATTATGTTTATGAGCTCAAACTACTAAAGGGGCGGGATATAAAAGATTCGCCCAAATTAGGAATAATAGAGACCAATAATTCTCGACAGCGATAAAATTTTTACAACCCTCGGCTAAATTAGAGCACGAGGATTTCCGTCTTTCACAACAGCGATACAGGGATTGTTCCCCAGCCAATAAGCAAGCTCGGCCGGATGATCGATTTGCCAAACCGCCATATCGGCGCGCATGCCTACGGCAAGCCGACCGCGATCTTGCCCCAGTCCGAGTGCCGTCGCCCCGGAACGCGTGACGCCCGCAAGCGCTTCTTCCGGCGTCATCCGAAAGAGCGTGCAGGCGAGATTGAGCATCAGCAACAATGAAAGTGCGGGTGACGACCCGGGGTTGCAATCGGAGGCGAGTGCGATTGGCACATTGTGACGCCGGAGCGCATCGAGGGGCGGATGTTGACGCTCCCGCAGGTAATAGAATGCGCCGGGCAGCAACACAGCGACGGTCTTCGAGGCGCTCAGCGCTTCCACTCCGGCCTCGGAGGTATATTCCAAATGGTCGGCGGAAAGCGCCTTGAAACGGGCGGCGAGCGCAGCACCACCGAGATCGGAGAGCTGATCGGCGTGGAGCTTGATCGGAAGCCCGTGGGACCGCGCCGACTCGAATACGGCGGCGGTTTCTTCAGGCGTGAATGCGATCTTCTCGCAAAATGCGTCGGCGGCGTCGGCGAGCCGCTCGCTCGCGACGGCGGGAATCATGTCGCGGCAGACCAACGCTACATAATCGCGCTGCCGTCCTTCGTACTCGGGAGGCACTGCATGGGCGCCGAGAAACGTGGTGACAATGTCGAGCGCCAGGTCGCGACCGAGTCTACGGGCGACGCGCAACATTTTGATCTCATGCTCCGTCGAAAGGCCGTAGCCGGACTTGATTTCGAGCGTGGTAACGCCTTCCGCCATCGAGCGTGCAATCCGTCCCCTGGCCGCGCGATAAAGTTCGTCTTCGCTGGCAGCGCGCGTCGCAGCGACGGTCGAGCGGATTCCGCCTCCTGCCCGTGCGATCTCTTCGTAGCTTGCCCCCTTTAGGCGCAGCTCGAATTCGTGGGCCCTATTGCCGCCAAAGACAATGTGCGTGTGACAGTCTACGAGGCCGGGCGTGATCCAGGCATGCTTGCAATCGATCACCTCTCGCGCCAGATCCTCCGGTCGGCCGGGGAGGCTGCTGCGCGCACCGGCGAAAGCGATCCGGCCGCCTGCCGCCGCGATCGCGCCATCGCGCACGATTCCGTAAGGACTTCCCTCGGGCTCCATCGTCGCGACGCTTGCGTTGATCCAGATCCTGTCCCACTTCGCCATCGAACTCGGCCTCCATCCGCGCTGAGCGAGCTTCCCTCTACCTTCGCAAGCGTCTAATTTAAGGTTCGGCCTGGGAAATCGTGAAAGAAATCGTCACCGTGGCGGCGACCAAGATACTTCACGCGAAATCGGCTCTTCTGCCGGTTGGTTGGGCTCAAAACCTCCGCATCGAAGTCGATGGTGGCGGCACAATCGCTGCCGTGGGACCGGTTCGCGCCGGCGAAAGTAGTGCCCATGAGACGTTTGGCCTCGTGCTCCCCGGTATTCCCAATCTTCATTGCCACGCCTTCCAGCGCGCGATGGCGGGCTTGGCGGAGCGGGCCGGCCCGACGGGCGACGATTTCTGGAGCTGGCGAGAAGTGATGTATCGCTTCCTCGATCGCCTCACCCCCGAGGAGATCGAAGCGATCGCAGCACAGCTTTATCTCGAAATGCTGAAGGCGGGCTATACGTCGGTTGCCGAATTCCATTATCTCCACAACGATCCGACGGGGGCCGCGTTCGCCAATCCCGCCGAGCTTTCCGAACGCGTCGCCGCCGGTGCTGGAAGGGCGGGCATTCGCCTGACGCTCCTCCCCGTGCTCTATCAAACGGGGAACTTCGGCGGGCTGCCGCCTAACCCCGGCCAACGCCGCTTTGTCAAGGAGACGGACGCGTTTGCCGATCTCCTCGAGCGCGTGGCAAAGCTCGCGCATGACACTCGGGCATTCCGCCTTGGACTTGCGCCGCATTCCTTGCGCGCCGTTCCTCCCGAGTCGCTCCATGCCGCTGTTTCGATAATCGACCGCATCGATCCGACGGCCCCGATCCACATCCATGCCGCCGAACAGGAAAAAGAAGTGCGCGACTGCATTGCATGGAGCGGGACACGGCCTGTGCGCTGGCTGCTCGACAATGCCCATATCGATGGTCGGTGGGTCCTCGTTCACGCAACCCACATCGAGCACGACGAGCGCCAACGACTTGCCCGCTCGGGTGCGGTTGCCGGACTCTGCCCGACCACGGAAGGAAACCTTGGCGACGGCCTCTTCCCCTTGCGCGACTATCTTTCCGAAGAGGGGCGATTCGGCATCGGCACTGACAGCAACATTGTCGTCGATCCGGCGGAGGAGCTTCGCTGGTTGCACTACGGCCAGCGGCTCTCGCGGGAACGGCGTAGCCTCGAGATCGACCCGCCTGGCACCTCGCTCGGAACGCGGCTTTGGCATCACTCGATCGCGGGAGGGGCGCAGGCGCTCGGCCAGGCGATTGGTGGCCTGGCGGTCGGCAATCAAGCCGATTTGCTCGTTATCGACGAGGAGCATCCCGCTCTCGTCGGCCGTGTCGGAGATTTGGCACTCGACAGCCTCGTCTTCTCGAGTGCGCGCGGTGCTGTGCGGCACGTGATGGTCGGCGGGCACTGGGTCGTGCGCGACCACCACCACGGGGATGAGGATCGCATCACAAATGCCTATCGCCGCGTGGCACAAAGTCTCGCACGGGCGTGAGGCTGACCGGGCAGTGGAGGTTTCAATGGGATCGGCAAAGCAGCAGCAAGACGTCGGCCGCGTCGATAACACGCGCCGCATCAAAGCGCCGCGCGGCTCCGTGCTCTCCGCACGCTCCTGGCAGACCGAAGCGCCCCTTCGCATGCTCATGAACAACCTCGACCCCGAGGTCGCTGAACGCCCGGAGGAGCTCGTGGTCTATGGTGGCATCGGGCGCGCGGCGCGCGATTGGCGGTGTTTCGACCGCATCGTCGAGGTGCTCAAGAACTTGCGCGAAGACCAGACCTTGCTCGTCCAATCGGGCAAGCCCGTCGGTGTTTTCGAGACGCATGCGGATGCGCCGCGTGTATTGATCGCCAATTCGAATCTCGTCGGGCACTGGAACGACTGGACGCATTTCAACGAACTCGATAAAGCCGGACTTATGATGTACGGCCAAATGACCGCGGGCTCCTGGATCTACATTGGAAGCCAGGGCATCGTGCAAGGCACTTATGAAACCTTTGCAGAGATGGGACGCCGGCATTACCACGGCAAGCTCGCCGGTCGTTGGGTCCTCACGGCTGGACTCGGCGGCATGGGTGGAGCACAGCCCCTTGCGGCGACCATGGCGGGAGCATCGATGCTTGCGATCGAATGTCAGCCAAGCCGCATTGAGAAGCGAATCGAGACGCGCTACCTCGACCGCTGGACCAAGGATTTGGAACAAGCGCTCGATATCGTTGCCGACGCTTCAGCGCGCGGGCAAGCCGTATCGGTCGGACTGCTTGGCAATGCGGGCGAGATCGTGCCCGAGCTTGCGCGGCGCGCTGCTGCCGGAGAACGCCGCTGCCGCCCCGACGCGGTAACCGACCAAACAAGCGCTCACGATCCGATCAATGGCTATCTGCCCATCGGGTGGAGCCTCCCGGAATGGGAGGAAAAGCGACGAAGCGATCCTCGAGCGGTCGAAGTCGCCGCGCGCCGCTCAATGACCGAGCATGTGCGCGGCATGCTCGAATTTCATCATATGGGTATTCCAACCTTCGACTATGGCAATAACATACGACAGGTGGCCAAGGAGGAAGGCCTGGCCGACGCATTCGATTTTCCCGGTTTCGTCCCGGCCTACATTCGCCCGCAATTCTGCCGCGGGGTGGGACCGTTCCGATGGGCGGCCCTATCCGGAAAAGCAGAGGACATCTACAAGACCGACGCCAAGGTCAAAACGCTCATCCCGGACGACCGGCATCTCCATAACTGGCTCGACATGGCCCGAGCGCGAATCAAATTCCAGGGACTGCCGGCCCGCATCTGCTGGCTCGGCCTCGGCGCGCGGGCGATGGTTGGTCTTGCCTTCAATGAAATGGTCGCAAGCGGTGAGCTTGAAGCACCCATCGTGATCGGGCGGGATCACCTCGATTCCGGCTCGGTTGCCAGTCCCAATCGGGAAACGGAAGGAATGCGCGATGGCTCCGATGCGGTTGCGGATTGGCCGCTTCTAAACGCGCTTCTCAACTGTGCGAGCGGGGCGACCTGGGTTTCGATTCATAATGGCGGCGGAACCGGCATCGGCTATTCGCAACACGCCGGTATGGTGATTGTCTGCGATGGCACCGAAGCCGCAGCCCAGCGCTTGAGGCGCGTGCTGACCAATGACCCCGCGAGTGGGGTCATGCGTCACGCCGATGCTGGTTATGACGAAGCGATTGCTTGCGCACGCGAGCACGATCTCAACCTGCCAATGATGTATCAGCGATAGATTGGCAGCATTGAAATATCGAGACATATCAGGCCTTAGGGTATTTTTGTTTCGAACACATTCGACTTATAATGCGACCGGTTAATGTGGCCGGCGCGAAAAGAAGATGCGGGTCGGCGCCTCGCACGAGGGACTGAATGTCAGGGGGCAGGTTGCTGAACGGCGCGAGCCATCATCAGCCGATCGCGGGCACCGTCATGCCGCGGTTTTTAGGCCCGTCCACGTCCATCGACGTTCTTGCGGAGGCGCGCGACCCAGCACCGGCGAGGGTGATAGCCGCGGCGACAGAATGACCGCGGAGTAATGGCAGGAGCGGGATGACCGAGGCTGACGGCTGGTTCAAGGCAACGCGCGAGGGAGACCGCCTCGTTTTCGCGGCGGGCGGGCGGTGGACCATTCCGTCGCTTGCGGCGCTTGACGCGCCGTTGCACGCGCTCTCACCCGGTGCCGTGCGAGAAGTGCTCATGGACCTCGCAGCCCTCGAGCGGCTCGATACTGCGGGTGCCGTGGTGCTCCACCGCACGTCAAAGAAATTTGCCAAGGACGGCATACAGGTGCGACTCGCGGGCCTTCGGCCCGAATTCGAAAACCTCCTGACCCAGGCTGAGCATGCCGACAAAGCCCGCGAGCCTGAAGCGCAACACGCGAATCCCTTCCTCCGTTTCGTCGCCGAGGTCGGCGAGGACGTGATCGACGTGGCGCACCAGGCGGCGAGCCTCCTGAGCTTTTACGGCCTTCTTTGCATCACCACGGTGCGCAGCATTCGCCATCCAAGCCGCATCCGTCTTGTCTCGATCGTCAGCCATATGCAGCGCACAGGCTTCGATGCGATGCCGATCGTTGGCATGCTGAGCTTCCTCATCGGGGTCGTCATCACCTTTCAAGGTGCCGATCAATTGCGCAAGTTCGGCGCCGAAGTTTTCGTGGTCAATCTCCTCGGCATCTCGATTCTGCGCGAAATGGCTATCCTCGTGACTTCCATCGTGGTCGCCGGTCGCTCGGGCAGCGCCTTCACCGCCGAAATCGGAACGATGAAGGTGAACGAGGAAGTGGATGCGATGGTGACCATCGGCCTCGACCCGATGGAGATTCTTGTCCTCCCGCGCGTCTACGCGCTGATGGTGACGCTCCCGCTTCTTACCTTTTACGCCGACATTATGGGGCTCGTCGGCGGTTGCATCATGTCGATGACGACACTCAACCTAAGCCTCGCCCAATTTCTCAGTCAGCTCCAAGCGGCGGTGTCGATCACCCACTTCTGGATCGGCCTTGTGAAGGCCCCAGTCTTTGCCTTCGTGATCGCCATGGTCGGTTGTTACGAGGGGCTGAACGTCGCGCGAAGCGCTGAGAGCGTGGGAAGGCTTACGACACGTTCGGTCGTCAAATCGATCTTTCTCGTTATCGTGCTCGATGCGGCGTTTTCAATCCTCTTTTCCGTTCTCCACATTTGAAGTCCGGGATCACCATGCAGTCGATCGCTCTCGAAACGACGCCCAAGCACCCCGGAAACGACATTGCGATCATTCGCGTCCACGACCTTGTCAATCGTTTCGGCGCGCAGACCGTGCATGACGGACTCAATCTCGAGGTCAGGGCGGGCGAGGTGATCGGCATCGTCGGCGGCTCCGGCACCGGCAAGTCGGTCCTTCTGAGGACGATTATCGGGCTCAACAGGCCTGTGGCGGGAACGATCGAGGTATTCGGCCAGGCATTGCGGAAACTGGACGACGCCGCAT
>DASPOR010000063.1 GCA_035625915.1 Alphaproteobacteria bacterium
AGCAGAATTCGATATATTTTATAATATTAACCATTGAACTCCCGAGGAACAGCGATGTGCTCCTTTCGGCATGGACAGCTTGTCTGGAACTCCGAAAAAAACGGTACATGAACGAACCTCTTATTCGCGAGCTGAGCGAGGCAGAATTTGAAACGGTCAGCGGCGGCGGCGCGCGGGGCACTATTGGCGGGGCTCTTGCCGGCGGCGTTGCTGGTGCGGCCGTGGCGAGCGCTGCCGGCGGTTTAGTTGCAATACCGTTGGCGATTGCGATCGGCCTGATCTTTGGCACCCCGTGGGGTGATGGGCGGTGGCAAGCCCCCGATAACGCGGGATCGGTCGACGGCTGAAGATAATGGTATCTCGGGGCATTCTCCGTGCTTGCTTCAGCGAGGCGAAAATGCCCCGTGCCCCGTGACCGTCCGGGCGGTCGTTCCCTCTTCGCCAGCGCCGTAGTATCGTCGATGGGGGTTCGCTTCGGCGCGGGGATGCCATGCCCACCTCCGGCGGGGACCGAAAGGGGATCAAGATCTATCGCCGCGGGACGCACCGGACCTCGGCGCCCGACGACACAATCGCGCGCGTGCGTCCGCTCATGGACGCCTTCGGCATTACGCGCATCGCCAATCTTACCGGCCTCGACCGCGTCGGTATTCCCGTGGTCATGGTTTGCCGGCCCAATGCGCGCTCGAGTGCGGTATTCCACGGCAAGGGTCTCGAGCTCGCGGCGGCGAAGGCTTCCGGTCTCATGGAAGCGATCGAGACCTGGCACGCTGAGAATGTCGATCTCCCAGTGCGTTACGGAAGCTTTGCCGAGCTTCGCAAGAGCTATGCCCTCGCCGATGTTGGCGCGTTGCCCCGCGCACCGTCAGGTCGCTTCCATGACGACCTTCCGATGCTTTGGGTCGAGGGACACGATCTGATCGGCGGCGAGGATACTTGGCTGCCTTACGAAATGGTGCACGCGAATTCGACCCAGCCAGACCCGCCGGGTAGCGGGTCTTTCGGGGCGAGCACAAATGGCCTGGCCTCCGGCAATCATCGCTTGGAGGCGATCAGCCACGCCCTCTGCGAGGTAATCGAGCGTGACGCGACAAGCCTGTGGCACGCCAGTTGCCGCGAGTTGCAGGATCGGAGGCGCCTCGATCTTGGCAGCGTTGACGACGCCGCCTGTAAATCAGTCATCGATGCAATCACCGGTGCAGAGTTGGATGTTGCCGCCTGGGAAACGACGACCGACGTCCGGGTGCCGGCCTTCCAGTGCATGATTGTGGACCGAACTGGTGAGATCGGTCATGTCGGTCACGGTGCCGGATGCCACCCGACACGCGAGGTCGCACTGCTGCGCGCCCTGACCGAGGCGGTGCAGGTCCGCACCACCTATATCGTCGGATCCCGTGAGGATATCGAACATGCCGACTACCGGGCCGCGACGATCGAGATGCGCAATCGTCGGGCGCACACTCTTATGCGTTCCGCCGAACCGACGCATAGCTTTATGTCCGTCGGGCGGTTTGAATTCGACGATTTCGAAGCCGAAATCGCGTGGCTCGCAAGCCGCCTCGAGATTGCGGGGATTCGACAAGCGATCTTTGTCGATCTGACCCAGGCGGCCCACGGCATATCCGTCGTCCGTGTCGTTGTTCCCGGTCTCGAGGGCTCCGATCATCACGCTGGCTATGTCCCGGGGCGACGCGCGCATGCCATGGAGGCGCGCCGCACGTGAATGACATTGTGTTCGTTGGCCCAACGCTTCGTCCCCACGAGATCGCCGCCGTTAGCGACGCGATTTGCCTGCCGCCGGTCGCACAAGGCGACGTATTTCGCGCCGCGCGTCGCCAGCCGTCCGCAATCGGAATTGTCGACGGTTATTTCAGCGGAGCGCCCGCGGTCTGGCACAAGGAGATCTTGTGGGCAATGTCCCAGGGAATACGCGTTTACGGCAGCGCGAGCATGGGCGCACTCCGCGCGGCCGAACTGCATCGCTTCGGGATGCACGGCATCGGCCGCATCTTCGAGGCGTTTCGCGACGGCATTCTCGAGGACGACGACGAAGTCGCCGTCGTTCACGCCCCGGCCGAACTCGGATTCGTGCCAATGTCGGAGCCGATGGTGAATATTCGCGCGACACTCGCTGAGGCCGAGGCGAATGGGATATTGAGCGCCTCGTCGCGCGGCAGGCTCGAAACCTTCGGTAAGTCGCTTTTCTTTCCTCGACGGAATTGGCCAACCGTTCTCGCGCAGGCCGACAATCTCGGCATTCCAAAAATCGAGGTCGAAACATTTCGCGATTGGTTGCGCGGCGGAGCTGTCGATCAGAAGCGCGATGACGCGCTCGAGATGTTGGCGTTCATGGCCAAGCCGTCGGCCAAATCGAAACCATTCGGAGCCGACGCCCCTTGCGCCAATTTCCGCTTCGAGTGGACGCACTTTTGGGACCAGCTCGTGGCGCGTCACGGTGGCGATGCCGGTGGAGATCCTCCGGCACTCGTGCCACGCGAGGCCGTCATCGAGGAGCTGCGCCTTGAAGGCGAGGAACCTTATCGGGATATGAGGATGCGGGCGCAGTTACGCGCATTCGCCGGGCGCGAGGCGCGGCACCAGGGTATCGAGGCGTCGCTTGATGCAAAGCGCGCGGCATTGACGCGCGTGCGCCGTGCTCTCGGTCTTTACACGCGGGACCAGCTCGATGAATGGATGGAACGCAATCATCTCACGAATGCAGGCCTCGAGCGCCTCATGGGAAATTATGCGACGTCCGGTGCGGTCCTCGGCGTTGCAGATACGACGATCGAGGCGCACCTGCTCGACGAGCTGCGCCTGGACGGCGCCTACGAGCGCCTTGCGGCGCGCGCAGAAGAAAAGCAGGCGACGCTTGCATCGCGTGACACCGGCGCCGTGATGGTTCCGCCGAGTGTGGAGCTTCGGCTTTGGTATTTCGCCAATCGATTAAGGCGGCCCATGCCCGAAGATTTAGGGGAATTCGCAAGCGAACTCGGATTTTCGGATTTGGCAGATTTCGATAGTGCGCTTCGCCGCGAATGGCTATATTTGCGAGCGAAGTCTTAAAGAAATCCGGCGCAAGACCTGGACGCAACGAGAAGAACGTGCGCTTGCGGGGGGCGCCATGCGCGATCGAGGTCCGGGCGGCACGAGGTTCAGGCTATTCCCTCGGCCTCCCTACGCCCAGCCGGGGCGGTTGCCAGATGTCGTCTATATTGCCACTCCACCGGGCTCGATCGGGCCGGGGCCGTCGGATGATCGTATCTACCTCATCGATCCAATCGGGAAGCGCCAACCTTACGGCATGATTACTGGCCCGTACGGAACACCCCACTTCGACCTGCCGCCTTGGCGCGGTGCGATCCGCCGACCGGTTATGCCAGATGCGGACGGTCATTTCGACCATATCCCCTTCGGCACGCCGGAGTTCGAGCAAGCGCATGTTTTCGGCACGATCCGATTCACATTGGCCGTGTGGGAACGTTACTTTGGCCAACCGATCCAATGGCACTTCGTGCGTGACTTCGATCGCCTCGAGGTCGTCATGTTGCCCGCCTTCAACAACGCCCATGTGGGTTACGGTTTCATGGAGGTGGGCGCCCATCATGGCGGCGACGGTGTTACGGTTCCCTATTCGCTCAATTTCGACGTGGTCGCCCACGAGCTTGGTCATTTGATCATTTACGGCACCATCGGCGTGCCCACCAAGGCGACCGAGGACGGTGAATATTTTGGCTTTCAGGAGGCGGCCGCCGACACGACGGCGATGATTGCCGCCCTACATTTCAATTCCCTGGTCGAGCATCTTCTCGAAGAGACCCGCGGCAATCTCTTCAGCTATAACGAGCTCGACCGTTTCGCAGAGCTCTCGCCGACGGAGCAAATCCGCCTCGCGAGCAATTCCGTGAAGATGTCCGAATTCGTCGGCGGTTGGACGGATGAGCATTATTTGTCGCAGCCGCTCAGCGGCGCCCTCTTCGATATCCTTGTCGACATGTTCCAGGAAAATCTTGTCGAGCGTGGGCTGATCCGGCGTGCATTCGCGGATCTCAGCGACCGTGTGCGCGACCGTCCTGAATACGCAGCGGCAATCCAGGGCGAGTACGATGCCGCCTATGTCGGTGAAAGCGAGGGATTTCGCACGGCACTTCTCGATGCGCGCGACTATTTGGGCATCGCACTTGCGGAAACCTGGAAGCGCTTGTCGCCCCATTTTTTGACGTACGATGAAGTCGGAAACATCTTGCTCGCGGTCGACCGTGCTCTCAGCGGAGGCCGGTATCGGGCGGAGATAACCGAGAGCTTCGATTGGCGGGAAATCGGCATGGTCAAGGTCGGGCCGCGTCTGGCCCCACCTGATGAGAAGAGCCACACACATTCTGCGCGCACGCTTTTGCCGGGTGTGCGCCGTCGACTGCCGAAGATGTCATTTCGTGAGCGCATGCTCATCGCGCGCGGGGCGCGATGAATCGATCATAATCAAATGGGGGATAGGACATGGCTGAGACTCTATTAACTCCGACAGGGATCAAGCTGTACGGCCGGCTTGTGACGGAAATAGCGCTCGTAAAGGAACGGGTGGTGGACACACCGCCGAGAGTTGGTGCGAACAGGTTCCTTGAGGAGCAGCTTAGGAACAAGGACGCGACTCTCGCCCGCATTTACAGCTTCAGCTATCAGGGCGCTTACTACGATCTGCCTCAACCCACTATTTTTTTGGTGCATACCAATGGACAACCGTTGAGGGGCGACTCTGCCATATTCAACACGATCGGGCCGCCCGCTGCCGATGCCAGCAGGCGCACCGATCTGGATACTTCCGGTGTCATGGCGAGGGAGTGGGAGTTTAGTCAGCCCTCAGATGGAGACATCAGGGTGTGGGAGTACGACAAGGGCGATTTCTCGCTCCGAATGACCGTTGACGCTGGGACCTTCGAGCAAATTCTGCTCGACGCCACCGCGCGCGGTGGGGCCCTTTCGAGTGGCGCGGACCTTCGCAGCGGCGCCGACTTGCGCAGCGGTGCCGATTTGCGCAGTGGGGCTGACCTTCGGATTAGCGGCGCCGATCTACGGAGCCGACGTTAAAAGTTCAGGGGCGGCCCGGCGGCATGACTTCGACGGCTGGGACCCGTGCGTGTCACGGCTATGCCCGCCACGGCCGGCCATGGATGTCCAGCAAAGCGAACACGTGGAAAGCCGGTTTCCGGCGTTCGTCCGCCCGCGCTATAACGGGACGGTGTGTCAACGATTGGCAACGCACCACAAGTGAACGCCCATGCCGCCGCGTCAGGGTCAGCGGCCTTTTGGCTTTTCCGGCAACCAGCGCAGGTGAAGCCTTTCGTCATCCTCGCCAACGATATGAAAGCCAAGCCGACGGTAAAGGGATAAGGCGGGGTTGCCCCTGATCACATTGAGCGCGATCGGTTTTCTCATCCTGCGGGCGCGTTTCTGCAACGCTACGACCAGTGCGCGGCCGATTCCACGATTGCGGTAGCGACCGACAAGGTAGAGCTGATGAAGATGAAATCCATCCCCGCCTTCCGAGATCTGCATCCAGCCAATGTCGGCGCCGTCCGAATGAATCACCTGCGCCTGGTCGGGCTTGAATACCGCATCGAACCGCGACTTTACCCGTCCTTCGTCCCAAGTGCCGAGTGCCGTGAGGAGCTTCTTGCGGCTCTCAAGATAAAGATCGGCAGCAAAATCATGGTCAGCCGCCTGCGCCGGACGAAGCGATATCTTCGGCGGTTTGATCGATTTGCTCGCCATATCGTTCATGGACTCAGCACGATTCGTGTCTTATCGCCGACGTTGAGCCCGCGCACCGTTCCAGCACGGCGTTCCGCTCGCCTCGGCAACCCCATGTGCGCGTTGCCGCTCGTCCGGATCGCATGGAATAATGGGCCATGACCAGCGAACGCGCAATTGGCGCTTCAACGCCATCGAAGGCCACGGGCCGGTCTCCCCCGCCACCCGGTCGGCGGCGTCTCGCCGCCGTCATGTTCGCGGACATGGCCGACTACAGCAGGCATATGGAGGAAGAAGAGGAGCTAAGTTCCGCTCAAGTCGTACGGTCCGTCGAGCTCTTCAAGTCTTTGATCGCCGATTATGGCGGGCAGGTGAAGAACGTCGCCGGCGACGGTATCCTCGCGCTTTTCGAAAGCGCCGAGCAAGCGCTTCGCTACGCCATCAGCATCCAGAACGAGTTTCGAGATCAGGCCGTATGGTCGGACGGCGAGCCAGTTCGCTTTCGGATTGGACTTAACTTGGGCGAGGTCACCGAAACCGACGGCAATGTCCAGGGTCATTGCGTGAACGTGGCGGCCCGGCTCCAGGCCATGGCCGAGCCGGGAGGCATCCTCGTGACCAGCGCCATCCTGGATGCGGTACGCGATCATTCGAACATTTCCCTCCACCCGCTCGGGCGTCAGACGCTCAAGAACATCGCCGAGACTATTGAGGTGTTCGCCGTCGCACGCTCGGGCCAGCCGGTTCATGGCAACTCTGAAAACATCCGGGCCGCACCGGCGGCCGACGCGTTGCGTCAACCCTCGATCGCCGTACTTGCACTCGACAACCTGTCCGCCGAGCCCGCCAATCACCATTTGTGCGAAGGTATCGTCGAGGACATCATCGCCAATTTAAGCCGCTTCCGTAGCGTCACGGTCATTGCGCGTCATTCGGCGTTCCTTTTTCGCCGTAATGCCAGTCCGGCGCGCGAGATCGGTCGGCGTCTGGGCGTGCGCTATCTACTCGGCGGCAGCCTCCGTCGCGCCGGCAAGCGAATGCGCATCGCCGTCGAACTGGTCGACGCGGAATCCGAGAGCGTCATATGGTCCGACCGATTCGATATCGGAATGGAGGACGTTTTCGATCTTCAGGACGAGATTACAAGCGCCGTCGCGTCACGCTTGGCCATCCAAATCGATTTCGCCGAGAGCCGCGAAGACGTTCAGCGGCCGAGCGACATGCGTGCCTACGGCTTGGTCCTTCGCGGCCAGCATTTGATCTTGCATTACACGAAAGAGGCGAATGCCCACGCGCGCCGTCTCTTCGAGGAAGCGATCGAGATCGCCCCGGACTACGGCCGTGCTTACAGCTCGATGTCCCGAACCCATAATCTCGACTGGCGCTATACGTGGTCGTCCGATCCCGATGCGTCCCTCGACGCCGCCGTGGAACTGGCGCGCAACGCAGTCCTGCGCGATCACCTCGATGCTCGGGGTTATGCGGCACTGGGGCTTGCCAACCTTTACAAGAAGCGGCATGACGAAGCGCTTGCCGACTATGCGCGGGCGATCGCGCTGAACCCGAATGACGCCGACATCCTCGCCGAATACGCCGATGCGTTGGTCTATGTCGAGCAGCCAACGCGTTCCATCGAACTCATGGAAAAGGCGATGCGCCTTAACCCATATTACCCGGATTGGTATCTGTGGTATCTCGCCGATGCCTACAACGCCATGGGACGCCCGGCCGACGTGATTGCGACGATCCAGCGGATGCAAAACCCGAACGAAGGCAGACGGCTGCTCGCCGCCAATTACGCCCAGCTTGGCATGATGGACGAAGCGCGCGCCCAAGCGCGAGAGGTCATGCGGCTCCATCCCGAGTTCACCATTGCACGCTGGCGTCATCGCCCGCCCTATCGCGATCAGGCAGTCCTCGAGCGATATATAGGATTTTTGCGCAAGGCGGGCCTGCCCGATTGAACGGACGGTCGTGTCCGGTTGTACGCGACCGCAGAAACGAATTCATCGCGCACGGACCGCTTTGGAATATTGGGGTGCCGATGGCCAAACGATCGAGCCGAGCATGCCGAAACTGACAAGGGTTCCGTGGCGCGGTGGAACGGGCCGCGCGTTCGATTTTTTCGCTTTTCCCCTCCCCTGCGTACTTCGGCCAAATCTTTTTGGCGTGTACATTTTTGCAAGGCGCGAGGGACAGGATTGGCAGGCCATTTTTATCGGCCAGCACAAGAACCTTCGCGCCGCGGTGGACGACGGTCAACGCGATCCGTGCATCCTGCAAAAAGGATCGTCCCATGTGTTCGTGCGCGATAAGGAGGCGAGCGAGCAAGATCGCATTGCCCTGGTGCGCGATCTGCTTGCCGGACATCCCGAAGCCTTGGCGCCCCACGGCTGCACACCTAGCGACGGAAAGTGAAAAAGGCGGCAACGGGACCGCATCCCGCAACCCGCCATAGCCAGCCGCTCGCTTCAGGCGCCGTTCAGACTCACATTTGCCTTTCTGCCGATCGCCCAGACCGCGGCCTGAGTCCGGTTAGCGACCCCGATTTTCTGGAATAGCGCCCTGAGCAAAGCTTTAACCGTGCCGTGCGTCACGTTGAGTTCATGTGCGATCATCTTGTTCGAATGGCCAGCGGCGAGGCAGCTCAAAATTCGCGCATCGCGTAACGACTCGGGATTCTTCGCGCCCTCAATCAAGAAGGCCCTACTGGTCATTGCCTTTCCCGCAAGGCCCAAGATCGCCGCCGCCGGAAAAATTCGCTCGCCCGACATCACCAAATCGAGCGAACCGATCAATACGGCCGACGAAACGTTCAAGGTGAGCCACGCGTCGATGCCGAGCTGGAAGGACTCGAGTACGAACGCGGGTTCGATTGAAGGATCGGCCTGCACGACGAGTCGGCTCTCCGGGAACGCCTTTCGGAGAGCATTGAGCGATTCGCTCCCCTCCATGGCGTCAAGATGGAGACCGTAGATTACAAGCTGCGGTGATGTCGCAAGAGGCGCTCTTGATAACGCCAGTGCCACACTATCGGCCTCTGTGGCGACCGAGTAGCTACTATGCCGCAGCATGATCTTGATCCCCTCTCTGAAGAGGGAACGGCTATCGATCAGCAAGACGTTGACGGGCGGCTTTCGAATGTGCGGTCCGGGCGCGCGCGTTTCTGCCTTGGGCGGATGCAGATAGGCGATCCTCGCGGCCGGAGCGCCCTCGCGTTCTTGCTCTGCGAGACGAAGTTCGCGCAAGTCGACCCGGCCGGTTCCCGCAAATTCCGTCGACGTGAACATGCTTCCCTCCACCAACGTCTGCGCACCGCCGCCATTTTCCCGCAATGAAGGGCGGCGGTTGTGTGATCCATTTCACAGCGCGAAGAATGGATCGCACCTGGCGTCCTGGAGGGTTCGACTCCGTACAAGTGTTTGTGAAGTCAACGGGATGCGACTGTGTTCGCTCCGGCAGAGGATGCGATTTCGGCGACAAGCTTTTTGGTGATTGCCTGTGCAAAGCTATCGAAGCTGTCGATGGACAGAACGAATGACCCAGGTCCGCCGATGACCCGGGTGCGATAATATTCGCCGATGCCGCCGACGGGCTGAACATGACCGATGAATCCGGGGGCGGGGTGTTCGTTGACGATGGTAAGCCCGTTGATGGTGACCTTGGCCTTTACGGCGTCGTCGCGGGAATATTCAACCGGCCGGCCGCTGTTGTTGTCTCCGTCGCCCGAGACGTCGATTACCCTGCGTCCACCTTCAAAACCACTTTGGGCAAAGTGCTGCACGGCGAAGTCGATTGCCGAACCTATCGCCGTTGCATCGGCGAAGGAGCGAGGCGCTTTGCGCAGGATATTGGCGAACACCGTCGCGGTTTCACCGTCGTCTATCACCATCCAATCGGCGACAACGCGCTGCGCCTTGGGACCCGACCACTCGATGAAACTTACGGCAATCGCGTGATGGGGACCTGCCTGTATCGCCTCGAGGACTCGCGGATCGGTGATTGCCGAAGCATATCCCTCTCGTTGCAAGCGGAATTCCTCGTTATCCACGCTGATTGAGACGTCCGCCGCGAGGATAAGCTGAAGGTCGACCACCTCGGCGCGCGCAAGCTGAATGGTCGTCGACATCGACGCCGCGAATAGGACAGTAAAGAGCGCAATCCGCATCGTCGCCACTCTCCGCAAAGGCACATTACACCCGCCGACGGCACTTCGCCACTCCGTGCATGCGCGAAGGGCCCCTCACTCCCCACCTACCCTGGGTTGACCCTGGCCGGCGGCGAGGATAGTAAAGGTGCCGCCAAGACGATTCCGCGCGTCCGCGATTTCGTTTCGGGACCCGCGACGAATCAAATAACGAGGGAATTTCCGGGCGATGTCAGTCGTCGTACGCTTTGCACCCTCACCGACCGGCTTTCTCCATATCGGCGGTGCGCGCACGGCACTTTTCAACTGGCTCTACGCCCGACACACGGGCGGCAAATTCCTGCTTCGCGTCGAGGATACCGATCGTGTTCGTTCAACCGATGCGGCCAAAGCTGCAATCCTCCAGGGATTGCGCTGGCTCGACCTCGGTTGGGACGGCGACGTGCTCTACCAGTCCACGCGTGCCGCAAGACACACTGAGGTTGCCCTCGAACTTCTGGCCAAGGGACGCGCCTACCGCTGCTATTGCACGCCCGAAGAACTCGCCGAGCGCCGCGAGAAGGCTCGCGCCGAGGGTCGGCCGCTAAGCTACGACCGTAAATGCCGCGATCGAAAGGACGTTCCGGGAAACGTTCCGTCGGCCATAAGGCTTAAGGCTCCGCTCGACGGCGAGACCGTGATCGACGATCTCGTTCAGGGTTCGGTTCGCGTCGGAAACGAGCAGCTCGACGATATGGTTCTTCTGCGGGCGGACGGCTCGCCTGTGTACATGTTGTCGGTGGTCGTCGACGATCATGACTCGGGTGTTACACACGTGATTCGCGGCGACGATCATTTGACGAACGCGTTTCGCCAGACCCAGCTCTATCGGGGCATGGATTGGGAGGCTCCGGTTTTTGCGCATATCCCCCTCATTCATGGACCCGATGGCGCAAAGCTTTCGAAACGGCACGGTGCGCTTGGCGTCGAAGCCTATATCGAGATGGGCTATCTGCCGGAGGCGATGCGCAATTACCTGATGCGTCTCGGTTGGGCGCATGGCGATGACGAAATTATTTCGACCGATCAGGCAATCGCCTGGTTCGATATCAAGGATGTCGGTCGCTCGCCGGCTCGTTTCGATTTCGCGAAACTCGACAGCTTGAATTCTCATTATTTGCGCCAAGCCGACAACGCGCGACTTGTCTCGCTCGTGCGCCCTTTCCTCGCCAAAATCGTTGGCGCAGCGCCCGATCCAGAAGGCGAGGCGCGTCTTTTACGCGGGATGAGCGGCCTCAAACAGCGCGCACGCACGCTGAGCGATCTCGCGGCAAGTGCTGCCCTCTACGTACGCCCCCGCCCGATTCCCCTCGATGCAAAGGCGGCTGCCATTCTGACCGCCGATGGGCGGGCGCGCCTCGGCCGCCTGGCGCAACATCTCGCCACCCTTGAAAAGTGGAACCAAGCAGCGCTGGAAGCCACCGTGCGGGCCTTCGCCGAGAGCGAGGGGGTCAAGCTCGGCGATGTGGCGCAACCGCTTCGTGCGGCGTTGACGGGCTCCACGATCTCGCCTGGAATATTCGAAGTCATGGAGACGTTGGAAACTGCCGAAGTTTTAGGCAGAATCAACGACATCGCTCCGCACTCTTAATTCACAAGGCTCCATTGAAAACCGGTCATAAGCGACCTATTGTGCATTGCAGAGAGCACGTGGTCCCGCCACATATTTCAGCAAGAGAGACATGCCCATGAGCCAGGTCAAACCCGCGACGAAACCGTCCGAGGCGATGACACTCTCGGACACGCTGACCAACAAGTCCATAAGCCTGCCCGTCATGGACGGCACGGTGGGACCGAAGGTGATCGATATCCGCAAGCTCTACAGCGAGCTGGACATGTTCACCTACGATCCAGGGTTCACCTCGACGGCGAGTTGCGAATCGAAAATCACATTCATCGATGGCGACCAGGGTGTGCTCCTTTATCGCGTCTACTCAATCGAGGAGATCGCGGAAAAAAGCGACTTCATGGAGGTCTCGTATCTTCTGATGAACGGCGAGTTGCCGACGGCCGCGCAGAAGAATCAATTCGTTCATGACATTACCTATCACACGATGGTGCATGAACAGCTCATTCTGTTCTTTCGGGGATTCCGGCGTGACGCACATCCGATGGCGGTAATGTGCGGCGTCGTAGGCGCGCTGTCGGCCTTCTATCACGACAGCACCGACATCAACGATCCAAGACATCGCATGATCGCGTCGTATCGCCTCATCGCGAAGATGCCCACCATCGCGGCGATGGCTTACAAATATGCAATGGGCCAGCCCTTCGTGTATCCGCGCAACAACTTGAACTACGCGGAGAACTTTCTGCATATGACGTTTGCGGTGCCGGCCGAGGACTACAAGGTCAACCCGATACTTTCCAAGGCATTGGATCGGATCTTCGTCCTCCACGCCGACCACGAGCAAAACGCATCGACGTCGACCGTGCGGCTTGCGGGCTCGAGCGGGGCCAATCCCTTCGCGTGTATCGCCGCGGGCATCGCTTCGCTATGGGGACCGGCTCACGGTGGGGCGAATGAAGCCGTCCTCAACATGCTCCGTGAAATCGGCAATAAGGATCGAATCCCCGAGTTCATCAAGCGCGCAAAGGACAAAAACGACTCGTTCCGCCTCATGGGTTTCGGGCATCG
>DASPOR010000064.1 GCA_035625915.1 Alphaproteobacteria bacterium
ACGGACTGCGGCGGCACGCCTCCAATTTTACCGTCTGGCATACGGTCAGGCGGCGGGACTCGGCGCCGAGTTGACGATCGACGAGGTTCTCGCCGTGGCGGAGGGCGTGGTCGAATCCAATCGCGTCCGCCTCGAGCGGAGAAGCGGCCCTTCGGATCGTCTCGATCGGCCTGTCGTCAAATTGCTTCTCAATCTTCTCGTCCTTGGCGGCGAGGCACTACCCCGGGGTGGCCGCTTGGGCGCGAGCCTATTGCAAGGCGCTACCGGCAGGCGTCTTGAGGTTTTGGCGGAAGGGGAGCAAGCAGCCTTATCACCCGAGAGTAGCACCGCACTTCAAGATCGTATTGACGTCGCGAGCCTGACGGCACGTACCGTACAGGCGTACTTTACTGGGCGGGTTGCCGAAGCGCTGCCCGTTTCCCTTGAAACAGTCGAGTCGTTTGGCATTGTTCGCTTTACCGCCGCGCTGCCTGCAATGGCCCGGTAGAACAACCTAAGCCATTTAATTCAGGACTTTTTAACCCCTATTTGCGAGCCTTTGCCCGAACCGGCGGAACTTGTGACCCCGGGGGCCGGTCCAAACCGGACGACTGCGGCGACGGATCGGGCAGGCACCATGGATGACGTGCTCAGGGAATTTCTGACGGAAACGGCGGAGAGTCTCGATGTTCTCGACGGTGAGCTGGTCAAACTCGAACAAGGCCCCAACGATCCCGAACTGATCGGCAACATTTTTCGTCTCTTGCATACGATCAAGGGGACATGCGGATTCCTCGGACTTCCCCGATTGGAATCCGTTGCGCATGCTGGCGAAAATATCCTCGGCAAACTCCGCGATGGTGAGCTTGACGTCACTCCTGGCGCCATCGGCCTCGTGCTCGAAGCACTCGACTGCATCAAGTCGATCCTTTCGGCGCTGGAAGCCACGGAAGTCGAGCCACCGGGCGAGGATTCGGACCTCATCGCCCGTCTTGAGGCATTGACCGAAGGAGCGTCGACGCCACCGGAGAATGCTGAGGTGACGGCTGAAGCATTCATGGCTCCCTTGAGCGTGGCCTCGGCCGTGGGCGAGGTCGACGCCCAGCCGGCCGGGAGCGACGGAGCCGGGTATAGCGCGCAACCCGAATCTTCGCTTGGATCGCATTCGATCCGGGTGAATCTGGGCCTCCTCGAAAACCTGATGGCCACGGTCAGTGAGCTCGTGCTCTTGCGGAATCAACTTCAGCAGGTCCTGCGCCTCCGCGAGGAATCCGATTTCGCGGCTGCCCTGCATCGACTCGACCACATCACATCGGCGCTTCAGGACGGCGTGATGCGCACGCGCATGCAGCCGATCGCAAATGCGTGGTCGAAGCTGCCTCGCCTCGTTCGCGAACTTTCGCGCGAGCTCGGCAAGAAGATCGAGCTCAAGATGGTGGGTGGCGAGACCGAACTCGACCGTCAAATTCTTGAAATTGTCAAAGATCCGCTCACCCACATGGTACGCAATGCAGCTGACCACGGCCTCGAATCCCTCGAAGAACGCGTGAAGGTCGGAAAGCCCGAATTCGGCACGATCAAGCTTGCGGCACACCAGGAAGGCGGTCACATCGCGATCATCGTGTCCGACGACGGCCGCGGTCTTTCGATAGAACGAATAAAAGAGAAAGCCGCCACCAACCGCCTGCACTCGAACGCGGAACTATCGAATATGTCCGATCAGCAGGTCATGCAGCTCATTTTCAATGCGGGGCTCTCGACCGCAGAAAAGATCACAAGCATCTCCGGTCGCGGTGTCGGAATGGATGTCGTGAAGTCAAATATCGAGAAAATCGGCGGCAGCATCGATATCAATTCGACGCTTGGAAAAGGCGCTACCTTCACAGTGAAAATTCCCCTGACCATGGCGATCATTTCCGCCTTGATCGTCGAGGTGCGTGGCGAACGTTTTGCAATTCCCCAAATCGGTGTTTCCGAATTGGTGCATGCATCGCCGAAGTCCGAGCACAAGGTCGAGTTCATCAATGGGGTCCCGCTTCTTCGTCTGCGCAATCGGCTCCTGCCGCTCGTTTCATTGGCGGATCTATTGAAACTTGAGGGCGGGCGAGGGTCGGCGGGCGAGATTTTAGAGGACTCCCTCATCGTCGTGGCGCAAGTTGGGATAGCAAGTCTCGGCATCATCGTTGACAGGGTCTACGACACCGAGGAGATCGTGGTGAAACCCCTCGCGCGGATTTTGCGCGACATCCGCGTTTTTTCGGGGAACACGATCCTTGGCGATGGCCACATCGTCATGATCCTCGATCTCAACGGTATTGCGAATGCCGCGAGCGATTTCGCCGCGGTAGGCGAGGATTTCCGCGAGATCGATCGCCCAGGTCGCGAGCGCGATGCTCGCACACAATTGCTCGTCTTCAAGGCAGGCGGCAATGCGCACAAGGCCGTGCCGCTTTCACTCGTCCGCCGTCTCGAGGAAATTGACGCGAAGACGATCGAATATTCGGAGAGCGGTTCCTTCGTCCAATATCGCGGCCAGCTCATGCCGTTGGTGCCCATAGAGCGCAATCAGTCGCCCAAAAAAGAAGGCCGCTGCCCCGTGATTGTGATCGCGGCGGAGCAACGCGTAATGGGGCTCTTGGTCGATGAGATCGTCGATGTCGTGGATGACCGCCTCAAAATCGAACTTGCGTCGGCTCGACCTGGCTTGATTGGAACCGCAATAATCGAGGGCCGCGTTAGCGACGTGATCGACACAGGTTATTATCTGGAAAAAGCGCATCCAGGTTGGTTCGCCAGTGGACGACAAGGCAATTCGTCTCTCGAATCGCGTGCGCGCATTCTCTTGATCGACGACAGCCCATTTTTCCGCAACCTGCTGATGCCACTCCTGAACGCGGCTGGCTACGATGTCACACCCGTGGAGAACGCCGACCGCGCATTCAATCTGCACGACTCCGGCCATGACTTTGACATTATCGTCAGCGACGTCGAATTGCCCGGCATGAGCGGATACGAACTTGCCGAAGCGATTCGGAAATCGTCCCGCTGGCGGAATGTCCCACTCGTCGCTCTGTCGCGCCATCGCTCATCTTCCGAGCGTAATCGAAGTCAAACGGTCGGTTTCCTGGAATTCGCCGCCAAGATGGATGGAGAAGCACTCCTACAAAAAATTTCCGAAGTACTCGAAGAGCACCGGGGTGCGGCATGAGCGGGACAAAATTGACGCCGACCAAGAGTGTTGATTTGACGCAAGTGGGCAAGCAGCCAACCGACTGCGGGGCTGTTGTCGGTATCTTCGTCGCTGACCAACTATTCGGCGTTCCAATTCTGGCTGTGCGGGACGTTCTTGGCCCCCAGCGTATTACACGCATTCCGCTAGCCCCCCCCGAAGTGGCCGGAGTTCTCAACCTGCGCGGCCGTATCGTCACAGCCATAGATATGCGCCGACGCCTTGGCTTGCAGGCACGGTGGCTTGAGGATTCTTGCATGAGCGTGGTCGTGGAAAATGGGGACGAGCTCTATAGCCTGATCGTCGATTCCGTTGCCGATGTCCTCAATCTTCCGGCCGAGGGCTATGAGCGCAATCCCTTCACGCTCGATCCTCACTGGCGCGAGATTTCGGCCGGTGTTTGCCAGCTCGAAGGGCGGCTGATGGTCGTGCTCGATGTCGACGACCTAATTCACTTTCAACATATGGCCACCGCGTAGGTGAGATGAGGCAGGCTTATGCATCGAACGGTGCAAAGGCGAGCATGGAGTGACCGATGAAGACGTGCCTTATTGTCGATGACTCAAGGGTCGTCCGGCTCGTCGTGCGCCGCATTCTCGAAGGCCTCAACTTTGAAATCCGCGAAGCGGCGGACGGGCGGACGGCGTTGGAAGCGTGCCTTCAGGAAATGCCGGACGTAATACTGCTCGATTGGAATATGCCGGTCATGAGCGGTATCGAGTTCTTGAAGACCCTGAGGGAAGCCGCCGGCGGACGCCATCCGGTCGTCGTCTTCTGCACGACGGAGAACGATCTTGTGCATATTCGAGAGGCGCTTGCGGCAGGCGCCGACGAATACATTATGAAACCATTCGACAGCGAGATAATCCAAGCCAAATTCGAGCAAGTGGGGTTGATTTGATGGTCCCGCCCGGCACCGAGCCCGCGTCGTCCGTGACCGAGTCCGGGCGCCAGCCCTACCGAGTCATGTTGGTCGACGACTCCGCAGTCGTGCGCGGAATGTTCGCGCGCGCGCTCGAGGGGGACTGGGAAATCGAAGTTGTCGCCTCGGTAAGCAATGGACAACACGCAGTCGCCGTCGCGGCCCGGCAAAAAATCGATGTCGTCGTACTGGATGTCGAGATGCCGGTCATGGACGGCCTAACCGCACTTCCAAAATTGCTCGCGAGCGATCCCTCGCTCAAGGTCATCATCGCCTCTACCCTAACAAAGCGAAATGCGGAACTTACCTTGCGCGCGCTCGCTGCGGGTGCGACGGAGTGCCTCGCCAAGCCGACTTCGATGTGCGATCCAGCGGCGGGTGCTGATTTTCGTCGCGAGTTACTGGCCAAGGTCAAAGCTCTCGCCGCTGTGAGTCGCCTCGCTTCCAACCCGATTGTAACACGAAGGGCATTTGCGTGTGGCGGCACAGCATTTGGATCACCGTCGCCGATTCCGACGGTATCGCGATTTCCGCCATGCGATCCCATTTCGCTGCGGCAATCGGGTTCGGTGCGCCCAGAATTGCTGGCGATCGCGAGTTCGACCGGCGGGCCGCACGCGCTTATCTCGCTCCTCGGCGGTCTCGATGCGTCGGTCACTTGTCCGATCCTCGTGACCCAGCACATGCCACCAACTTTTACGACCATACTCGCCGAACACATCGCACGGCAATGCGGCCGACCGTGTCGCGAGGCCGTGGATGGAGAGCCGATTGCGACCGATCGTATCTACATCGCGCCCGGAAACTATCATTTGACGGTTGAGGAGATAAACCATCAGCACTGCCTCAGGCTCGATGACGGGCCGGCAGAAAATTTTTGCCGGCCCGCCGCGGACCCAATGTTTCGGAGCATCGCGCGGGTGTATGGCGCACGGGCGCTCATTCTCGTGCTCACGGGCATGGGCCGTGACGGGTTGCGCGGTGCGCGCCAAGTCGTTGAAGCAGGCGGCACGGTCATTGCGCAGGACGAGGCCACAAGCGTTATCTGGGGCATGCCGGGTGCTGTCGCGCATGCGGGTCTCTGCTCGGCAGTGTTGCCGCTTGACCACATGGCGTTCAGCGTTCGAAAGATCTTGCTTGGGGAAGTGCTGTGAGGTCGGACGATTTTAATTTTCTGAGCCGTCTCCTCAAGGAATGCTCCGGCCTCACGCTCGGCGAAGACAAGGGTTATCTCCTTGAGAATCGCCTGGTTCCGATCGCCCGGCAACGCGCGTTCAAAAATCTCGACGAGTTGATTGCCGCCGTGCGCGCCAACCGCTTCGGCGACGCTGCGCGCGACGTCGTCGATGCGATGACCACCAACGAATCGTTCTTTTTTCGCGACAAGCGACCGTTCGATCAGTTCGCCACGATTGTGCTCCCGCATATTCTGAATACGCGAACGGCCAGCCGCTACCTTCGTATTTGGAGTGCCGCGTGCTCAAATGGTCAGGAGCCCTATACCATTGCAATGATCCTGCGCGAAAATGCAACATGGCTGAGCGGCTGGCGCTGTGAGATCCTTGCAACCGACCTCAGTCGACAAGTTCTCGCAAAGGCGAGAGCGGGGATCTATTCCCAGTTCGAGGTGCAACGTGGCTTGCCAATATCGCTTCTCCTTAAGTATTTCCGGCAAGACGGAGAAAGATGGCATATCGACTCGGCACTGCGCGCGATGGTGCAGTTTCGCGAGTTCAATCTGCTCGACGATCCGTGCGCGCTCGGCACATTCGATGTCGTATTCTGTCGGAATGTGCTTATCTATTTCGATCAGGCGACGAAGTCAGACGTGCTGCAGCGCATTCGCCGCGTCATGACGGATGATGGATTCCTCTATCTCGGTGGGGCGGAGACCGTGCTCGGCATCACCGATCGGTTTCACCCGATTTCGGGCGAACGTGGCATTTACGGTGCCGCACCGTACCTCCCGATCGACACATCGCCTTTACGCGCCGCCGCAGTCTGAGGTCTTGCCTCGCTAATTCTCGCATAACATAAAAAAGGGCTGCACCATTTGGTGCAGCCCTCGATCATTCCGGCATCGGTACCGGCGATAGTCAGTGCGCCATTGCGGCTTCGCGCTCGGTCGCCGATACGCCTTCAATATCGCTTGGCTGCGGGTCCCGTAGCACATAGCCGCGGCCCCAAACCGTCTCGATGTAGTTGTCCCCCCCTGTCGCGGCGGAAAGCTTCTTCCTCAACTTGCAGACGAAAACGTCGATGATCTTAAGCTCGGGCTCGTCCATGCCGCCGTAGAGATGGTTGAGAAACATTTCCTTTGTCAGTGTAGTGCCCTTGCGCAGCGATAGAAGCTCGAGAATCCCATACTCCTTGCCGGTCAAATGAAGTGGCGTTCCCTCGACGTCGACTGTGCGCGTGTCGAGGTTGACAATGAGGCGCCCGGTCTTGATCACTGAATCTGAATGGCCTTTCGAGCGGCGTACGATCGCCTGAATGCGGGCAATAAGCTCACGCTTATCGAATGGTTTGGTTAGATAATCGTCGGCTCCAAAGCCTAATCCCTTGAGCTTGTTGTCCAGTTCGGCCAACCCCGACAGGATCAGGATCGGCGTGCCGACACGGGCGGCCCGAAGGCGGCGCAGCACTTCGTACCCGTCGATGTCCGGCAGCATCAAATCGAGGAGGATAATGTCATAATCGTAAAGTTTTCCGATTTCGAGGCCGTCCTCCCCAAGATCGGTCGTGTCGCAGATGTAGCCCTCCGATTTGAGCATCAGCTCGATGCTTCGGGCCGTGGAGGAATCGTCCTCAATCAGAAGAACGCGCATATCAGTCTCCCAGAAAGCCCCAAATGAATTGACCTGGTGCATCATCCTTTAGAAAGGTTAACAAATTCTTTAATGCTTTATTTCTAATTTACCAAGCCTTAAGCGCGGGCGGTGCATCATCCGCTCGTGGACCCTGCGCCATTGCGGTGGTTTGCGGGAAACCTTGAGCGCGCCTCATTCATTAAGTAACTGGGAATGCTAAGAAAATCCCTTTTTGCTGAGCTTGAACGGATTTCGGAGCAACGCTTCTATGGAAGGGTTGCCGCGATCCTCGGAATGCTTGTGGAGATCGGTGGCGTGGAGCGCCGGCTCTCGATTGGGAGCCGATGCGAAATCGAGGCCCGTGGCGGGCGAAAGGTACTCAGCGAGGTTATCGGCTTCCGCCAGGGCCACGCACTTCTCATGCCCTTTGGGCCGCTCGACGGTGTCGGGCTCGGCTGCAAGGCCGAAATTGTCAGCAATGATCCAGTGATGCGCCCTAGTCATGGCTGGCTCGGCAGGGTGGTCAATGCGCTGGGCGAGCCGATCGACGGGAAGGGGCCGCTTCCCTCTGGCCTTGAGGCCTACGCGTTGCGGAATCCCCCACCGCCGGCGCACCAACGCCGCCGAGTAGGCGGCAAACTCGATCTTGGAGTACGTTCGCTCAATGCTTTCCTCTCGTGCTGCAAAGGCCAACGTATGGGGATATTTGCCGGCTCCGGGGTCGGCAAGTCGGTCCTTCTGTCTATGCTTGCGCGCTATACCGGTTCGGATGTCGCCGTAATTGGCCTGATTGGTGAACGGGGTCGGGAGGTGCAGGAATTCCTCGAGGACGATCTCGGCCCTGAGGGTCTGGCGCGAAGCGTGGTGATTGTCGCAACGTCCGACGAATCCGCCCTGCTGCGCCGTCAAGCGGCTTATTTGACGCTCACAGTCGCTGAGTATTTTCGGGATTCCGGTGCAGAAGTCCTTTGCTTAATGGACAGCCTAACGCGCTTCGCCACGGCACAGCGCGAAATCGGCCTCGCGGCGGGCGAACCTCCGACCAGTAAGGGTTATACGCCGACCGTCTTCACGGAGTTGCCGCGTCTGCTGGAGCGTGCGGGTCCTGGCCTCACGGGTCAAGGCAACATCACCGGGCTTTTTGCGGTGCTGGTCGAGGGCGACGATCACAATGAGCCGGTCGCGGATGCGGTTCGCGCAATCCTGGATGGCCATATTGTGCTCGAACGTGCAATCGCGGAGCGCGGGCGCTATCCCTCCATCAATGTTCTGCGAAGCGTTTCGCGCACCATGCCCGCGTGCAACAGCGAAGCGGAGCAAGCCGTCGTCGAACGTGCGCGCGCGCTCCTTGCGGTTTATGAGGATATGGCCGAAATGATCCGCCTCGGCGCCTACCGCCGCGGCAGCGACGCTAATGTCGACGATGCGATACGATTCTATCCGGCGATCGAAGCTTTTATGACCCAAAAAAAGGCCGAACGGTGCGACCTGGCCGCCGGCTATCGCCAGCTTGCAGAAATTCTCGGCATGAGTCCGCCGTGACGGAATGATTGCTCGTGAAAGCGCTTAAGAGTTTGATTCGTCTGCATCGCGGCATGCTCGACGAGCGGCGGCGGGATCTCGTGGCTCTCGAATCCCGTCGCGTGCAACTCGAAGCGGCACAGGCACAGCTCGAGGTGGAGCTTGTCACCGAGCAACGCGTTGCATCTATCAATGTCGAAGTCGGGTTTAGCTACCCGGGTTTTGCTCGCGCGGTTATCAAACGCCGCAATGCCTTGGCGGCGGACCGCCGGCAAATCGAGGACGACATCGCAAAGGCCGTTGCAGCATTGGGCAAGGTCTTTCAAGATGTAAAGCGCTACGAGACGGCGTTGGAAAATCAGCGTAAGAAGCTGCGCGCCGAAGCAGAGCGTCGCCACCAGGCGACAGTTGACGAAGTGGCACTCACAATTCACCGCCGAAAAGAGACCCGCTGGCTCTAAATGACGATTGCCGTCGATTTGGCATGCGCCGCCTCGAGTGGGGCGGTCGGAAATCGTGACGCCACAGTTTGAAAGCCCAGGGCGCCCGTGAGATCCGCTGCCGCCAGCGCGTCGCTGAATATTACCTCGAGCGCTTTGCGCAGGGACTGGGCGAGCAGGTGATGACTTCGCAGGATCAAGTTCAATTGCCGTTCCTTGAGGAAGCCGTCGATCTGAACCGCGCCGAGCCGCGAGAGTTCGAGCTCGACGATAAATCGTTGTCCCCCTGAAACCACTGGCAGACGCCCGACTTGCCCGTCCCGTCGCGGCTCGCGCCTGCGAAGAAAGAGGCGGACTTGGCTTAGCATGCGGTCGGCGACGACGGGAATGAAGAAGCTGCGCCAATCGGCCTCACCATTTTCGTTGGCCAGGGCGCTCAAATGCTCGAAATCGATGCGAAGCTGTGCGGCGAGGTCAGCTTGCCCGAGGGTCCCGAGTTGACGGATTGCGGCCGCACCTAGGCCGGCTGTGGTGCTCCTGTTTTCGAGCGCGGCAACGAACGCTATGAGGCCGAGCGCCAATTGGGGCCCCGGGCGGGGCAGTGCAACCATTTCGTCGGGAATCCCCCGCGCTTGCGAACTCTCGAGAACTGCAACGGCTTGCCGGAGTGCGGGCCAATCGTTTGACAAGTTCGCCGCCGCCTCTGCTGGTGTTGCTGCACCAAGGGGCGATGGCAGCGCTAGTTTCGGCTCACCTTCCTGTTCGAGGATGATCGTGCTTCCGGTCGGCGGATTGCTTGGGAGCGGGAGTTCAATCGTACCGATCGGGGTGCGAACTTCGATTTGCCCCTTTGCGCCGGGACCGAGCACCGTCGCGACGATTTGTTTCGGCGTCCCGCCGCTGCCACTCACCTCGGGTGCGTCCGATCCGAACTGGGGAGAAGATCGTGGGGCCGGACCGGAGGCGGACGAACCCGCGGCATTGGCAAGCTGCGTTTCTGACCCGGCCTCGGGCGTGGGGGAGCCGAGGTCCGGAGGCGAGCCCAAATTCGTAGGCGGTCTGACTTCCACGATCCGCACGGTGAGCTGGCTGCCCTCCGGAAGTTGCGCGCTGTCTGGCGCGGCAGCCAATCCTGTGCTTGCGCCCGCCGCCGTCGCAACAGGTGCGGCCGGGCGCAAGATGACCGCCGTCACGACTGTCCCCGTCGATAGTACGATCTCCGCAGCGGGCGATGAGCCTTCGCCTGCGGGGGCAGGCGCTGCGGTGCCGGTAGATGCCGGCCCTGGGTTGGGCGCTATCGTCTGTAGCGATGGTAGGAGCGGCAAACGCAACGGGTTGCCGATGGATTGATCGTTAATTGAGAGAACGATCGCGGTAATCCGCGCGCCGGCCGTCTGCACCTGAAGCACGACGGTGCTGCCGACCGGGAGGTCGATGCGGGTAGACAGCGTCAGTCGTCCAAAATCAGCCTCGACGATCGTTTGCCCACGAGCGTCACGACCAATCACCACGCCTTGGATCAGGCTCCCGATATTAAGGTTGGCGAGGGCGGGATTGGCGTCAATCAGAACAATGGCATTCGCCGAATTGCCCAAATTGATCGCAACCGGCGCTGGCGTTGCTACGACGCTAGTCATCGGCGCCCTTCCCGGCTCGGCGTGGTCGGGTCACTGCGCGAGCGCCAGGCGCTGAGCGAGCACCTCTACGTCGTGAGCAGCCTCGCTCTGCGGGAAGCGCGATATGAGAGGGGTCTGAGACCTTATACAATCGCCGACGCGGCGATCGTGCCGCACGATTCCAGCCAGCGGTGGCGAGATTTTGAGGAAGTTTTGGCACGCCTTTACAAGTGAGGCATAGGTCCGCTCGCCTGCCGTGGACGACACGGCCCGATTGATCACGATGCGGACGTCAACCGTCGGTCGATCCTGAACGATCAGCTTGATGAAGGCATAGGCATCGGTCAGCGAGGTCGGCTCGTCGGTCGCGACCACAAGGCAGACCCCAGCGGGTGCGGCAAGGGCGCGCACGGTCCGCTCGATTCCAGCACCAAGATCGAGGATCACGCAATCGTAGGACGCAGCAAGCTCGAACAAGTCCTCGCTCAGGCCCCGCAATTGCTCGCGACGCAGTGCGGCAAGCCCGCCCGATCCCGAGTGGCCCGCGATCACGTCGAACCCGGCAGCCGAGACGTGCGTCACGACACTCCCAAGACTCGTCCGTCCCGCGAGGACCGAGCCAAGATCGCGCTCGGGCGTCAACCCAAGCTGGACATCGACGTTCGCCAACCCGAGATCGCCGTCGAAAAGAAGCGGCTTAATCCCTTGGCGCGCCATCGCGTGGGCGAGCGTGACGGCAAGCCACGTCTTCCCGACCCCACCTTTTCCGGACGCAATAGCGATCAGGTTACGCACCGTGGGAAGTGGAGGCGGATTGGTTCGAGCAATACGGGCGATTGTCATGAGGCTGCCTTCAGCAATCGAGGTGATTCATTGGTGGCCGTCCTCTCCTCCGCCTTATCGTCGACCAGATCTCCGATGAGGAGCCGCGAGAGCGAGACGGGGTTAAGCGGCGAGAGGCCATTGGCGATGTGGGGGGTTGTCCCAACGTCGGAAAGTGCCAATTTCCCCGCCTCTGCCGCCGTGAGCAGGCTTGCGAGGCGTCGCGCCGCGTCGATTCGCGTCATGACGAGACGCTTGGCCCCGATTTCGGCAAAGGCAACCGCGGCCTCCGCCGCTTCGAGCGGATCTCCGCCGGCGGAGAGAACAACGATCGCCGCCGCATCGACGGCGTCGACAAGGGCCTTGGCGTGAGCGATCTCTCCCTCGTCATAGGGATTGACGCCGGCTGTGTCGATCAGCAACACATCGGCTTTGCTAGCGCCAGACGTTCCAGCAAGAATAGCATCGGCGAGCGCGCCTGCGTCCTCGGCTACCTGGATATCGACGCCCAGAATCTTCGTGAATGCCGCGAGCTGCTCGACGCCGCCCGCACGAATCGTGTCGGTCGTGATTACGGTCAAACGATTTCCTGCAAGAACCGCCCGGGCTGCGAGCTTGGCGACTGTGACGG
This sequence comes from Alphaproteobacteria bacterium, assembly GCA_035625915.1. Lineage (NCBI taxonomy): Bacteria > Pseudomonadati > Pseudomonadota > Alphaproteobacteria > Alphaproteobacteria bacterium. The sequence goes on from DASPOR010000064.1 coordinate 11,971, forward strand.
TCTTACCAGCGCCAGGTGGCCCCACCAAGATTAGCGGCCTGCGCGGTCCCCGCGAACCCAGAAGCGGCTCAAAGCGAAAACGGCGGTCGAGTGCTGCGGCGAGCGCAAGGAGTGGTTCTCCCTTTGCCGCACCGGAATTGAGCGCGTCGCCAGCGAAGCCCCCGAGACGCTGGGCAAGTATTGCCGGCACGCCGTGAAATTCGAACGCATCTCGGACGGCGCGGTGGGCGTGATCGGCAGGTTTCTCGAAGCCACCAATGCGAGCGCACGGCCCGTGTATGCTGGCTCCGCCCGTAGCCGCAATTGACTCGTCGGCTGGCTCAATTGCTGCGGTCACGCGCGCCGGGGCACTCTTGTTGGTCGCGTGGGTCGACACGATGATGGCATCGGGGCCGAGCTCCTCGCGAACGAGTTTCATCGCCTGAGCGAGTGTCGGAGCGGTGAAGGATCGTAAGCGCATTCGGTGCCGTCGCTCCTATATTTGGCCGAGCGTCTTGATGCGCGCCTTGGGATGAATCTCATTTTGGGAAAGGACCACCGTAAGCGGGCGCACGCGTTCGACGATGGAGCGCACAAAGGGACGAATGGGCGGGCTTGTAAGTAGGACCGGCGTGTCCCCGAGCATGGCAAAGCGCTCGAGCGTTTGACGTGTGGTCGTGATGAATTGCTGTAGGCGCGACGGTGGCATGGAAAGCTGCCGCTCGTCACCCTGACCGACGATCGCCTCAGCAAAGCTCTGTTCCCATTCCGGCGTCAGAGTCACGATTGGCATGTAGCCCGCCTCGCACGTCGCCTGATCACTGATCTGGCGTGCAAGGCGCGCGCGCACATGCTCGGTGAGGGCGGTCACGTTGCGCGTATGTCCGGCGACTTCGGAAATCCCCTCGAGAATCGTGGGTAGATCGCGGATGGAGACGCGCTCGTGCAGCAAATTCTGCAAAATTCGTTGCACGCCGCCGACCGAGATCTGATTGGGAATGACATCCGAGATGAGCTTGTGATGATCCTTATCGATCTCGTCGAGCAGCTTTTGCGTTTCGGAATAGGAGAGGAGGTCAGCCATATACCCCTTGATCGCCTCGGTCAGATGGGTCGTCAATACGGTCGCAGGATCGACGACGGTGTAGCCCTTGAACATCGCCTCCTCACGATAGGCCTCGGCGACCCACATGGCCGGCAGGCCAAAGGTCGGCTCCGTCGTTTCGTCACCGGGCAGCGCGATCTTGTCGCCGCGCGGGTCCATGATGAGCAGCATGCCCGGCCTGAGCTCGCCGCGGCCCGCCTCAACTTCCTTTATGCGGATCGCATAGCCGTTGGCGCCTAATTGCATGTTGTCCTGGATACGCACTGGGGGAAGGACGAATCCCATCTCGCTCGCGAGCTGACGGCGAAGCGCTTTGATCTGGTCCGTCAATTTGTGCCCGCTCGGATTATTGATGAGTGGAATGAGGCCGTAGCCCAATTCGGCGCGAATATTGTCGATCTTGAGCGCCGTCGAAATCGGTTCCTCGGCGACCGGTGCCGCCTTCGCCGCCGCTTCCTTGGCTTTGGCGCTGGCGGCATCCTCGCGGCGCTTGAGTTGCAGCCACGCCGCCCCGCCGGTCGTACCCGCAAGCAGCAGGAAGGGGATCATCGGCACGCCGGGCAGGAGAGCAAGGCTACCCGTGAGGAATGATGCCATGCCGAGTGCCTTGGGATATCCGCCGAGCTGGCCGAAGAGTTCCTTGTCCGCGGAACCGATGACGCCCGATTTGGAGACGATGAGGCCTGCCGCCGTCGAGACGATCAGTGCCGGAATCTGCGAGACGAGGCCGTCGCCGACCGTAAGGAGCGTGTAGGTGTGGGTCGCCTGCGCAAAGCTCAGGCCGTTCTGAGCGACGCCGATGATAATACCGCCCACAATATTGATGAAGGTGATAAGCAAACCGGCTACGGCGTCGCCGCGAACGAACTTCGCTGCACCGTCCATCGAGCCGAAGAATGTGCTTTCATCCTCAAGCGACTTCCGGCGCCGACGTGCCTCGGTCTCGTCGATCAAGCCTGCGGAAAGATCCGCGTCGACCGCCATTTGCTTGCCAGGCATGGCGTCCAGGCTGAAGCGCGCGGAAACCTCGGCAATGCGACCAGACCCCTTGGTGATGACGACGAAATTCACGATGACGAGAATCGCGAAGACGATCAGTCCGATGACGAAGTTTCCGCCCATCACGAAATTGCCGAACGCTTCGATGACGCGGCCGGCGGCGGTGGTGCCCTCGTGGCCATGAGCCAGGATGAGGCGCGTCGATGCCAGGTTTAACGCAAGTCGCAGCATTGTCGCGATCAGCAGGACCGTCGGAAACGAACTGAAGTCGAGCGGCCTTGCAATGAGGACCGACGTCATCAGGATCAGCACCGAAAACGTGATCGAAATGGCCAGGCTGATATCGAGGAGCCAGCGCGGCATCGGCAAGATAAGCACGACGAGTATGGCAACCAGGCCAAGGGCGAGGGCGACGTCGCCCTGGCCCAATGCGAGTCGAAACTGGGTAAGGAGGCGCGAAAAGGGGCTGATCGCCGTCGCTGCCGTTGTCGCTGTTGCCGCGTCGCTCATGCAGCCCTAACTCCTGCCGTGCTCAATAGAACTCAAGCCGTGACACGATCGGACTCACCAGGCATCGGAACTGGAATTCCTTCCTCGCTATATTGCTTGAGCTTGTTTCGCAGTGTTCTGATCGAAATGCCGAGGATGTTGGCCGCGTGCGTTCGGTTGCCAAGGCAATGACTCACGGTCTCGATGATGAGGTCACGCTCGACGTCGGCGACCGTGCGGCCGACGAGCCCGGTGACAATCGGCGCTCCAGTTCCATCCGAAGTGCTGGTTTGTGCGGTGGCTGACGCGGCAGGTGCGGCCAAAGCGCATGTGGCGATTTCATCCAGTGTGACAATCGCCTCGGCCTCGATCTCGCTCCCCTTTGCGAACAGCACGGCGCGATGCATCGTGTTCTCGAGTTCACGCACGTTACCGCGCCAGGACTGCTTGAGCAGGGCTTCGCGCGCCGCGGCTGAAAACGGCCGATGGGCGATACCATTCGCATCCGCATACTTGCGGGAAAAATGCTCCGCGAGCGGCAAAACGTCGAGCGGGCGGTCGCGTAGGGGCGAAATCCGCAGGGTTACGACGTTGAGGCGATAATAGAGATCCTCGCGGAAAGTACCCTTGCGTACCTCGGCCAGAAGGTCCCGGTTGGTCGTTCCGATGACCCGGATGTCGACTTTCACCGGCTGCGTTCCGCCGACACGGTCAATCTCGCGTTCCTGGACCGCACGCAGGAGCTTCGCCTGAAGGCGAGGGTCCATCTCGCTGATTTCGTCAAGGAGCAAGGTACCGCCATTTGCTTCCTCGAACTTTCCGATACG
>DASPOR010000065.1 GCA_035625915.1 Alphaproteobacteria bacterium
GCCATTTTCGCGAGGACGCACGCGGGTTTGAGCGCGTCGGAATAACGAGCCTCGGGAATGTGAGTAGTAAAAGCGAGTGATTGTTCGTATTTTAGGTGGGCGCGAGATCGCGCTTTTTCGAATGGATCAGAGCTCCTATGACGACACTCACTACTGCCCCGGTTTCCTCTTTGCTCGATCGCCTGTTCACCGAGGCCGAGGCGTCGTTATCCGCGCTCACCCCGGCCTGGGCGCAGATACCCGCTGAGCAGCGCACCGCAATCATGTCCAGCAAAACCAACTATCGCGCCCTTTACACCGAGATGAAGGATGCGCCCCTCGCGGTCTCTCGGGAAACAGGTGCTCTTCTTTATATGCTTGCACGTTCAATGAACGCACGGACCATCGTGGAGTTTGGCACATCATTCGGTGTCTCCGCCTTGCACCTCGCTGCGGCGCTTCGCGACCAGGGCGGCGGACGTCTTATCACCACCGAGTTCGAGCCTTCGAAAGTGGCGCGCGCTCGCGCGAATATCGCCGCTGGTGGCCTGTCGGACCTGGTCGAGATCCGCGAGGGCGATGCGCTGGAGACGCTTACGCGCGATTTGCCATCGCCGATCGACTTCGTATTCCTCGATGGTGCCAAGGGCTTATATCCTGCCATTCTTGCGTTGTTGGAGGATCGCCTTCGGACGGGAGCCCTCGTCCTCGCCGACAATGCCGATTGGAGCCCGGAATATCTCACACGGGTCCGTTCGCCCGCGCAGGGCTATATGTCTGTGCCGTTCGCCAAGGACGTCGAATTGTCGATGCGGATCGATTTAGGATCGGCGCCTTCGAGCTAATCTTGGACAAGGTGGCGACCCTCGGAGGAAATACCTCAACGAGACCAAATGACCACAGCGGGATGATCGTGGCGAGGAGGGGCGCCGCAGGAAAGGACAATTAAGGCAGAGGTATGAGGTTATCCGTGGGATCCATAAGCTTACGGGGAGCGCGAAGGGAGGTCTTTCATGCGCCGGATCTTGTTAGTGGCTATGGTGTGTGCGATGGCCTTGTTGCTCCCCGCTTTCACAAAGAAAGCTCACCAGCATCCGCATCATACGAACAGTCATGTTGCGCCGACCGTCAATCGTGCTCCGCCATACGACTGGCAAGCGGGAGACTGTGATATCACGAACAAAACATCGGTAAATACCTGCACCAATGGCGGACGGTGAAAGCCGAGGCAGGGGAAAATCAGCGCATGATTAGGTTTATGCCGGTACCCACCACTTGGGCAAATATCCCTCGTGCACGCACTTGAAGTCCTATAATCACTCCCAGCCGCGCTTTGCCGCAATGTCAAGGTCGATAACCGCATCTGTGCACTAAAGCTCCCGTACCCCACCCCGTGGGGCCAGCACCCATGATGACGCCCTCTCGGGACGATCGAGCCAGCTCTCGCGCCCGCATTTCAGTCTGGTTGGCGGATGCTGTTTGGGCTACGCGCACGTCGTTGATCGAGATCAATGCGATAATGCTCGCGATCGTCGTGCAAACGATTCATCTCCCGCTCATAGATAGATCGAATCTGCCTTGGCGATGCAAGTAACCGGGAATCGGCGCCGTTATTAGGACTCAGCGTCGAAGGCGTGTCTCTCGAATTCGCGGACATTGGGCGCTGCGCGCCGTGGTGAAAGCCGCATGGAAATCTCTATGTTCTCCTTCCGGAAGATGGACGTCACCGAGCCGCCATGGATGCCTCGCGTCGGCGAGAGCGGACTGCCGTCGCAGGCCAGATCTCAGATTGATCTAGGTCAAGTCGCGTTTGGCGATCTCGTGCGCATTATGTGACGACGAAAGTGATGTGACGACGAAAGTGCAGGGGTCGGAAATGCGCAGGGCATCTATCGCGATCCTGGTCGCCGCAACGGCTACGGCACACGCTGAAGGCGGCAACGTTGCATCTGGACACCGTTTGGCTCAAATCTGGTGTGGCTCATGTCACCAGCTGGGGGCGGAGGATCCACAAAAGCCCACTCCCAGTTTGCCGGAACTGGCCCGTTTGTGGTCGGCGCCGGCGCTGGAAAACTACATGAGAGCGAGCCACGCAAACATGCCGAACTTCATGCTCACGGCGGCTCAGATCAAGGATATCAGTGCATATGTGTCGAGCCTCAAGGGCCAATAAGAGGCTAGATGTCGAACATCGAACATGACGAGCTCGCCCGCAGGGTGTCGCAATCGGTTCGAGCACGAGGGGGCCCTCGGGGCCGCGCCTTTCTCCGACCGCATCAATGTGGCTGCGGCGTCGTGGCGACGCGAAATCAAGCCGCCGCTCTTTTGATGCTCGTCGACGGGCTTAAGCTTTAGGTCGGAAACAAGCCTGGACCGCTAGGCTCGAAACTCCATCCGGAACCGCCTAAACGGGCCTGGATGGTCGTAGTTCATTCCCTGCGCCGCCATATGGAGACCGTCGCGCGGGCTGGGTCGGGGGCGCTATAGGGATTGAAGTTCTCCTGTGTGAAGGCAGTGCCCACCCAGCAAAAACAAGTGCTTGCCGTCGGCCCGCGTCGCTTCGCCCGGATGTCGCAAGGTCGGCGCGCATGGCCGCTGGCCCGAGGTGCCGTTGGCAGTGGGCGGTTGGACCGGATCACGGCCGCCGCTCGCCGGCTCGCCGCAAAAGGGTTCGTCGTTAAGAAGCCGCGTTCGGGACGCCAAATTCCTTGAAACCCGCCCTCACGGGTACAATCCCAAAAAATCGCGCTTCAGTTGATTCACCTACCTTGAGGGGGGCGCTAGCGACTTGCACGAAGCGCCTGTTTCCGTAATTTGAGTCAGGAGATCCCGCAGGGTTCAGCTCACATGGATGTCGGAAGTGGAAGACGGGGGACGGACGCCGGGCCAGGGCATCTGCAGGTCGGCGCTCGGATCCGCCATGCGCGTATCCTGAAGGGCATGCGCATGCGCGATCTTGCGGTCGCGGTCGGTTGCGACGAGAGCATGATCTCCAAGATCGAGGCCGGGAAGGTCACCCCATCCCTCATCATGCTCGACAAAATCGTCGTCGCGCTCGACCGCGATATGGCATCCTTTTTCGGCCTCCAGATCGATGAGCACAAGTTGGTGCAGAAGCCCGCCGATCGGGTCACCGTCCAAGGCGATGCTTTGCGTGGAGGCAAGGGTATTTCTTACGAACGT
>DASPOR010000066.1 GCA_035625915.1 Alphaproteobacteria bacterium
ATCTTCAACGAATCGAAGACGATCCTCGGTCTGATGCCGCACCCGGAGCGGTTGGCGGACCCTGCCCTCGGCGGGTGCGACGGCAAAGCCTTGTTCGACGGAATCGCCGAGGCGCTCTCGTGAGCGCTGCCGAAGACGGCCCGCCCGGCCGAGCGGAACCCGAGATCACACCCACGACCGTTGCCGATCACGGATTGACGCCGGACGAGTACGTGGTTGTCCTCGAATCCCTCGGCCGCACGCCGACGATCACCGAACTCGGCATCTTTTCGGTCATGTGGAGCGAGCATTGTTCCTATAAATCGTCGAAGGTCTGGCTCAAGAAACTCCCGACAGCGGGTCCGCGGGTCATTTGCGGCCCGGGCGAGAACGCGGGGGTCGTCGACATCGGCGACGGCCAGGCGATCGTCTTCAAGATGGAAAGCCACAATCATCCCTCCTTCATCGAGCCCTACCAGGGTGCTGCCACTGGCGTCGGCGGCATCTTGCGCGACGTTTTCACGATGGGCGCCCGTCCGATCGCAAATCTGAACGCGCTCCGCTTCGGCAGCCCGGACCATCCCAAGACGCGGCACCTTGTGGCGGGGGTCGTCGCCGGGATCGGCGACTACGGCAACTGCGTCGGCATCCCGACCGTGGGGGGCGAGTGCAACTTCCATGCCGCCTATAACGGCAACATTCTCGTGAACGCGATGACCGTGGGACTGGCACGCAAGGACCGGATCTTCTATTCGGCCGCGGCCGGGGTCGGCAACGCAGTCGTCTATGTAGGCTCGAAGACCGGGCGAGACGGCATTCACGGCGCCACCATGGCGTCAACCGTGTTCGACGAACGCGCTGAGGAGAAGCGCCCGACCGTTCAGGTGGGCGATCCCTTCACGGAGAAGCTTTTGATCGAAGCCTGCCTCGAGCTTATGGAGACCGACGCCATCGTTGCGATCCAGGACATGGGGGCTGCGGGCCTGACCAGCTCCTCGGTCGAGATGGCGTCAAAGGGCGGCACCGGCATCGAGCTCGATCTCGATCGTGTTCCGCTGCGCGAAGGCGGCATGACGCCTTACGAGATCATGCTCTCGGAAAGCCAGGAGCGCATGCTGATGGTGCTGAGCCCGGGCCGCGAGTCGCTTGCGCGCGAGGTGTTCGAGAAATGGGAGCTCGATTTCGCCGTGATCGGACGGCTGACCGATAGCGGGCGGCTCGTGCTCAAGATGCAAGGCAAGACCTGGTGCGACATTCCGCTTGGCCCACTCGTCGACCGCGCTCCGATCTATCGCCGCCCTTACGCGATTCCGAAGCCACGACGGGAATTGACGCCGGCATCGGTTGCTCCGCCCGCCGATTTGCGCGCGACCCTTCTCCAGCTCATCGGCTCGCCCGACCTTTGCAGCCGTCGATGGATTTGGGAGCAGTACGACCACACCGTCATGGCCGATACCGTGATCCGGCCAGGCGGAGACGCAGCCCTCGTTCGCGTCCATGGCACAAGGAAAGCCATCGCGGTCACGAGCGATTGCACGCCGCGCTATTGCTCGGCCGATCCAGTGCAAGGTGGCGCTCAAGCCGTCGCCGAAGCCTATCGCAACATCACCGCGACCGGTGCTCTGCCGATTGCGGTCACCGACAACATGAACTTCGGCAATCCTGAACGGCCCGAGGTGATGGGCCAATTCGCGGGCTGCATCCAGGGCATGGCCGCGGCGTGCGAAGCGCTCGATTTCCCCGTCGTCTCGGGCAACGTCTCCCTCTACAACGAGACGAGCGGACAAAGCATCCTCCCTACCCCCGTGATCGGCGGCGTGGGCCTCATCGAGGACTATGAGAAGGCCGTCCGTATCGCTTTCCCGGCACCTGGCCAAGCAATCGTCCTGATCGGCCGCACCGGCGGCTGGCTGGGCTCTTCGATCTATCTGCGGGAGATTCACGGGCGCGAGGAAGGCGCTCCACCCCCGGTCGATCTTGCCATCGAGCGCAGGAATGGCGATTTCGTGCGCAAAATGATCCTCGATGGGCTTGCGACAGCCTGCCATGACATCTCGGACGGCGGCCTATACGTCGCCCTCGCCGAGATGGCAATGGCGGGTCGGGTCGGCTGTACGATTGCGCCACCCAAGGATATCCCCCCGCTCCATGCCTGGCTCTTCGGGGAGGATCAAGGACGCTATCTCGTCACCACAGCTGATGGCGAGGGGTTTCTGGCCGCCGCGAGATCGGCCGGCGTCGATGCCGCCCTCCTCGGTCACACGGGTGGAGCCGAATTGACAGTTTTGGGCGCCGGACCTATATCGGTGGCCGACCTCCGGCGCACGCACGAGGGCTGGCTGCCCGATTTTATGGCCGGTCCCGATACGATGCCGGATGAGGAGAGTTGACGCGATGGCGATGTCGGCAGGCGAGATTGAGCGCCTTATCAAGGAGGCGCTCCCCGATGCTCAGATCTCCATCGAGGATTTGCGCGGCGACGGCGACCACTACGCGGCGCACGTCGTTTCGGCCCAATTCAAGGGCAAGACGCGCGTGCAGCAGCATCAGATGGTGTTCCAGGCGCTGCGCGGGCGAATGGGCAACGAGCTTCATGCCCTCGCGATTCAAACGACCGCACCCCCGGACTGACGACAACAAATACAGGTGACAACATCATGGCCGAGAATTCCATAGTCGAGCAGATCAAGAAGGAGATCGACGAGAACGAGGTTGTGCTTTTCATGAAGGGCACGCCGGTGTTCCCCCAATGCGGCTTCTCCGCCGCCGTCGTCCAGGTGCTCACCCACATGGGCGTGAAATTCAAGGGTGTCGACGTGCTGTCCGATCCGAACATCCGGCAGGGGATCAAGGAGTTCTCGAATTGGCCGACAATTCCGCAGCTTTACGTGAAGGGCGATTTCATCGGGGGTTGCGACATTGTGCGCGAGATGTATCAGTCGGGTGAGCTGGCCGAGGTGCTCAAGAATCATGGCATTCAGACAAAGGCCGCGTGAAGGCGCGCATTTTTGACGCCAACTGAAACGCCAATCGAAAAGGGCCGCCATCGGGCGGCCCTTTTTTCTATCGCGGCCTGCCCTTTTCGCAGCCCATATCGAATGTTGAGGTTTCGTTCGGCCGCTACTGATTTACATAGCCTTGCTGCGTTGCATTCGATGCGTGGAAAGCGGAACCCCCCTCGGCATTGAACCAATAATCGGCGGCCACTCTGAACCACCAGTCATAAGTTCTGATCCCGTTGGTGAATGCATCGTTCCCACCACCGACAAGCTCCAGTTCCTCGACATTCAACGCGCGAATTCCAGAATTAGCGTTTGTCTTCATTGTGTGCGTCCTTTCTTGCACGCGGCGATTTTGCCGCGATTCGGTTTTGCGTGGCCGTCGTGATGCCCGTTCGTTTGCGACACCTCGCTCGGGATTACCAAAAGGTGCTTGCCGGGCGAGCAAACATGCATCGCTCGGCAACCTTTTGGAAGAGGTCGACGAGACGCCGGGCCTCCCGACCCCCGACCACCCGTGATCCCAGCAAGCACTCAAAACCAACCTTGACTCTGCTGCGCCTCCTGCGCCGCCGAAGCATGAAAGAGGTAACCTTCGCCTAGAGCCCCGCCAAAATAATAATCCCCTGCTACACCGATCCACCAAGCAACCTTACCAAAACCTTGATTTATGGCTCCAAATAAGGATTGGTTAGCACCGCTGACGAATTCCACCTCGCCAGCGCTTAGCTCGCGAATTGCAGGATTTGCGTTTGCTTCCATTGAGTGCGTCCTTTCTTTCCCTTAGCCATTTGACGATGCGCATCGGAGCGTTCATGGCTCGACGCCGCGTGGCGCGATTGCAGGCGGAACCCGACGTCGGCGATATCGCGATCCAACAAAAAACGATCCCTGCAAAGGCAGCCCGAAGTATAAGAACGCAACGATGTCTTAGCCATAGAAAAACGATACACCTAGTATCAATATTGTTTTTCGATTTTCACAATAGAGCCGCGAAAACGTTTTAAAGCGCCGACCGATATCGCTGATAGCTTATCTTTCTTGAAATATGTTATTAGTATTTTATTATATAATATTGTAATTGTGTAAAACGCTTGGAGCCGCCGCTGTCTGCTTGCTGTTGCGCGTCTGGACGTTCACATCCGCGC
>DASPOR010000067.1 GCA_035625915.1 Alphaproteobacteria bacterium
ACCGTGGTGGACGACTACGCCGACAATGTCCTCGCCCAGCAGCTTTCGCAAATCTCGGGGGTCGGATTCGTCGGCATCGGCGGCGAACAGAAGCCCGCGGTCCGCGTGCAAGTCGACCCGGCAAAGCTCGCCTCAATGGGCCTGAGCCTCGAAGACGTCCGTAACGTCATCGCCAATGCAACGGTCGATGCTCCCAAAGGGAGCATCGATGGCCTTCATCAGAATTTCACGATCTACAACAACGACCAACTGCTCGCAGCCGACAAATGGAACGACGTAATCATCGCCTATCGCACCGGCTCGCCCGTTCGAATCCGCGATATCGGCCAAGCGATCGACGGACCCGAGAACACGAAGCTCGCGGGGACACTTAACGGGGTCAAACGGGGTATCGTTCTTATTATCACCAAGCAGCCGGGCGCCAATGTGATCGACACTGTGGATCGCATCTTGGCGCAATTGTCCCAGCTTCGAACGGCCGTGCCGCCTGCCATCGACATCGAAGTCCTGGCAAACCGTACTCAGACGATCCGTGCGTCGGTTGCGGACGTACAATTCACCCTCATTCTCACCGTGGCACTCGTCGTCATGGTGATCTTCCTCTTCCTGCGGAATTTCTGGGCGACGGTGATCCCGGGTATTACGGTTCCGCTATCGCTCGTCGCCACGTTCGCCGTGATGTATTTGATCGGCTACAGCCTCGACAACCTCTCGCTCATGGCGCTGACGATTGCCGCGGGTTTCGTTGTGGACGATGCCATCGTCATGATCGAGAACATCATCCGCCATGTCGAGGACGGGATCCGGCCACTCGAGGCCGCGATCAAGGGTGCCCGGGAGATCGGATTCACCATCATTTCGATCAGCGTGTCATTGATCGCCGTTTTCATCCCGCTCCTCCTCATGCGCGGCATCATCGGGCGGCTGTTTCACGAATTCGCCATCACCGTCACGATTGCAATCGCGGTGTCGGCCATCGTGTCGCTGACGCTCACACCGATGATGTGCGCTCGGTTCGTGAGGGCCGAACACGGCCGCGCGCATGGCCGCCTCTATATGCTGAGCGAGCGGTTTTTCGACGGCATGCTCGCCGGCTATCGCCGGTGCCTCGATTGGGTGATGCTGCATCGGCGTATCACGCTTGGCGTCTTCATCGCGACCGTCGTGGCCACGGGGTATCTTTACAGCGTGATTCCGAAGGGGTTCTTCCCACAGCAGGACACCGGCTTCATCTTCGGAGTCACCGATGCCGCGCAGAGCGTTTCCTTCGCCGAGATGAGCCGTCTTCAGCTGCAAATCGCCGACATCGTGCGCGCGGATCCCGACGTTGCGGCCTTTGCCTCGTTCGTGGGGGCGGGCGGTGCCACGCAGACGATCAACAACGGCCGCTTCGCGATCAACCTCAAACTCAAAAATGAGCGGACCGCGAGCGCTTACGACGTCATCAACCGCCTGCGGCCGAAGATTGCTGCTGTGCCCGGCATCGTCCTCTACATGCAGGTTGCCCAGGACCTGAATGTCGGCGGCCGCCTCTCGCGCACCCAGTTCCAATACACGCTTCAGGACGCGAGCCTCGACGAACTCAACGAATGGGCGCCGAAGCTTTTTGCCAAGCTCAAGGCATTACCCGAGCTTCAGGACGTCGCCAGCGATCAGCAGACGAATGCGACGACTGTGAGCATGGAGATCGATCGCAGCCAAGCCTCGCGCTTCGGCATCCTGCCGCAGGCGATCGACGACACGCTCTACGATGCGTTCGGCCAACGCCAGGTCACGCAGTATTTCACGCAACTCAATGCCTACCACGTGATTCTCGAAGTCGACCCATCGTTCCAGGTGCGGACCGATACGCTCGAGAAGATCTACCTAACCTCGCCGATCACCGGACAGCAAGTACCGCTCTCGACCTTCGTCAAATACGATACGCTGCCGGTGACATATCTTTCGATCAACCACCAGGGCCAGTTCCCGGCCGTGACCATCTCGTTCAATTTGAGCCCGGGAACGGCCCTTGGCCAAGCGGTCGCGGCGATTCAGTCGGTGGAGCGGGAAGCCGGCAAGCCCGGAACGCTTATCGGAACCTTCCAGGGAAGCGCTCAGGCGTTCCAGACCTCTCTCGCGACGCAGCCTTACTTGATCGCGGCGGCGATCGTGGTCATCTACATCATTCTCGGAATGCTCTATGAGAGCTACATCCACCCCCTGACGATTCTTTCGACTCTCCCGTCGGCGGGCATGGGCGCCTTGCTGATGCTCATGATCTTCCACTACGATCTCAGCGTCATAGCACTCATCGGCATCATACTTCTGATCGGAATCGTGAAGAAAAACGCGATCATGATGATAGACTTCGCGCTGGCTGCCGAACGAAACGAGGGCATGGCGCCGGAGCAGTCGATTTATCAGGCCTGTCTCTTGCGCTTTCGCCCGATCATGATGACGACAATGGCAGCACTTCTCGGCGGCGTGCCGCTCATGCTCGGTGCCGGAACAGGATCGGAGATTCGTCGCCCGCTTGGATATGCAATCGTGGGCGGCTTGATCCTCTCGCAGATGCTGACACTCTTCACCACACCCGTCATCTACCTCTATCTCGGCCATTTGCAGGCGCGCTTGCAAGGCCGCAAGCGCGCCGTCATCTCAACCGCGACAGCCGTCCGCGAAGGGACCCAGGCAGCGGAATAGGCATCCGGCCGGTCGCCGCCGCGCATCCCGCGTGAGACCTTGTTTTCCTCGATAAGTGACGCATCGTTGAGGTCCAACGACCGAGATCAATAGCGGTAGTCCTCAATATCGAGGAGCGGGAATGCGCTCAGCACGCCCGGTGGGTTGGCGGGCGTCGCCGGAAGGAGATAGGTTGCGTCGAGGTCTGCGAAACGATTGACGCCGAGAAGCCCGAGACAGCGTTGTACTTCGTCTTCGAGAAGTTCGAGCATCCGGAGAACGCCCGGCTGCCCCGCCGCCGCAAGCGCATAGCATTGCAAGCGGCCTATACCGACAAGGTCCGCGCCCGTTGCAATGGCTTTGACGATATCGGTACCTCTCGATATGCCGCCATCGACGACGATCTTGGCGCGGCCAGCAGATGCCCGAACGATCTCCGGTAATAAATCCAGAGCGCCACGTCCATGGTCGAGTTGCCGGCCGCCATGGTTCGAGGCATAGACCCAATCGACACCGTACTCGCAAGCGATCTTCGTATCCTCTGCGGTGGCGATGCCTTTTAAGATTAGCGGAACATCGAATTTTCCCTTGATCCTTTCGACGGCGCGCCAATCGAGCCCGGCTTGGAAACCGCTTCCGTCGGTGGCCGAGACCCGGCGTCGGCCCGACGTCACGAAGCGCTTGGCAAGATCGCGTTCGCGCCGGCTATAAATCGCCGTGTCGACCGTCAGGCAGAATGCGGCATAGCCGTGGGCGATAGCGCGCGCGACATGATCGTCGACGAACGAGTCGTCGCCGCGGACATAGAGTTGATAGATGCGAAATGCCCCGGGCGCTGCGCGCGCAACGTGCTCGAGACCCGGCTCCGAAACGGAACTCAACATATGAGCAACGCCGAATGCATCGGCTGCCCGCGCGACCGTGGCACCCGCGCCCTCGTCGAAGGACTCGAGCGCGCCGATCGGCGCCAGGATGACGGGAAGGCGCATTTTGCGCCCCAGGCATTCAGCCGACGCATCGACATTGCGCACGTCGCGCAGGACTCGCGGGCGAAAGGCGATCGAGTCGAGGGCCATACGGTTGTGCCGCAACGTGGTTTCGGTCTCGGTACCGCCCACGATATAGTCCCAGTTGTTCTGGTCGAGGCGATCTCGAGCCCTCTTGACGATCTCGTGGAGATTAAGAAATTCGAATTCACCATCTCCCTTGTCGGTGCGGGAAACATTGGTGTCGACTGGGGCAAGCGACTCTTTCTTACGATTCATCGGATTCCACCCTCGAAGCCTTGAACCGGCAATCCCTTCCGTGCGTCTTTCGAAATGAGGGGCGACCGTCCTAGTGAAACAGATGGAAATTAGGACATGTTACGGCCATATATAGCCCGCAGGGTATTTCAACCGAGCTGCGTATTTGTCAATGTTTGCCCGGTGATATGCCTGCCTTTCGATCGTGGGCGGTGAGTATGGGACGTTTCTAATGGAGTCACTCCTATGCGTTTCCTGAGTTCGAGAAAATTCCTCCGCAACAGCGCGCTGATCGCGCTCGGCGCGTCCGCCTTGGCGTTCGCGGCGGGGCGTACGGCGCCAGCGGCCCTCGCGGACGATTTTCATCACTTCCACGACGGCGGGCACGTCGTCCTGGATTTCGGTTTCTTCGGTCCGCCGGCGCCAGTCTACGTTGCTCCTCCCCCGCCCGCCTATTATTACCCACCGCCTGTCGTTTACGCGCCCCCGCCCACCGTCTATGCGCCCCCACCCGCCGTCTATGCGCCTCCACCCGCGCCGCCCGCGGCGGTACAAGCCCCTCCCCCTGGTGCTGCCGTCCAGGCGCAGCCGAGTTGTTCCTCGGGACAGTGGCGTCAGAGCGATGGGTCGATTGTGAATGGCACCGCCTGCCTCCAGCCTGACGGCACGTGGCGGCTGACGAATTAGGATCATTGCCCCGTCACGACGTGGCGGCGAGGGACGTGAAGGTTAACCGCTCGGTCTCCAAGCCGAGGGATTCGCTCTGTCTCGCCGCTTCTACAATCAATCGCTCTTGGGTTTGGCGCTTCGTGTGCCGCGGTGGTGAAAGTTCTTGAAGACCGTGTCCGCGTTTTTCTTCTGGTCGGCAGGCATGCTGTCATAGAGGGTTTGGAACGCGGTCGCGACCTTTTTGAGGCGGTCGGCGCGTTCCTGCGTGAACGCCTGATAGGCGTTGAGATCGTCGACGGCCGTCATCGTGTTCACACGGGCGGCACGGTCCTTGAAGAATGCGTCCGTGGCACTCGCCTCGTCGCGCATGGCCTGGGCTACGTCATTCCACAATGGCTCTTGATCTTTCGTGATGCGGAGACTTTTGTGCAGGTCGTTGATCCACGTCTCCGTCCGATCGACCGGCGTCACCGTTTTGCCGATCGCTTTACCTTGCGCCCCCGATGGCGGCGGAGCAGGTGCCGCCTGCGCTATCTGTATCGGCACGTTGGGCGCCTGCACCGCATTTGTAAGCTCTTGAGCCTTTCTGGCCGCGTTCGCGTCATCGACTGATGAAGAGGCCGCAAACGCCAATGTCGGCCCTATCGTCATGGCGGCAACCGCGCAAACGATAATTTTCATGTCTCGCAACATCCAGCACCCATTCAATTTGCGGCAGTGTGCCGCGATTGGATATTTCCGGTAATGCAACACAATGTGCGAATCGAAGTGCGTCACGACCGGTTCCTTTCGCGCCAAGAGAGTTGCCTTGGTGCGAAGACAGCCTATCCCGAGCCGAATCGGGTCGGCAAGAGCTGCTGCGGATTTGAGGATGCCATTTCGAAATCGCACGTCAGCCGATCACGCGAATGTCGTCGATTGACGTCAGCACCGCATCGGCGTGGGGCGCCAAGTCCCCGCGTTTGCCTGCCCCGCTCAATAGCCCCACGCAGCAGCCAACACCAGCGCTCTTACCGGTCGAGATGTCGCCCGGCGTGTCGCCAACCATCATGATGCGTTCGACTGGCACGGCGAATTCGCGGGACAAATACAGAAGGCTGTCGGGAGCCGGTTTATTGGGAATTGGGTCGTCGCCGCATACGATCCCCGCCACGTAGCATGCAACACCGAGCAACTCCAAAGTGGCGAGCGTTGGCGTGCGGTCGTCACTCGTCACGACGGTGACTTTCACGCCTGCACCGGCGAGCCGTTGAAAAAGCTGCCGCACGTCGCCCACGGGCCTCACGAGATCGCCGGTGGGAAGAGCGCCAAGTCCGCCCGCGAATGTTTTTTGCGCGATGTCATCTGCCTCGTGCCAGCTCAGCCCTTGCTGATAGAGCACCGTGGCGCAAATCGCGTAAAGCTTGGCCATTGACGCGATTGTGAGGGGACCGTCGGGGGCGGCGAGCCCCGTCGCCGGGTCGTAGCCGATGCTGCGATAAAGCTGCTCGGCAAGCCCTGCATCCCCGCAAAGCCGCGCAACCACCGCCTCGACCGCAACACGCGCCTTACGGCCCCAGAGATGGTAAAAGTCAATGAGCGTGCCATCCTTGTCGAAGGCGGCGAGGTCGATATCGTAGACGCCGTTGCCCACATCGACTTTTGCCATCGACAATCGATCCTGCATCCCTGGGCCGTCTCGATTCGCCCGCGATACGAATGCTGCGTACGACTCGCAGCAGGACAGCGTCTATGCCAAACTGCAGCCTGTCAACGGCCTTCGCCGCCATTGCTCGTGCGAGCGAAGAATATGACGGCAGGGTCCACCGGGGGCGCACCATATGCGTCGGAGCGGAAGCTACGACTATGTGATTGTCGGCGCCGGCTCGGCCGGGTGCGTCCTTGCCAACCGACTTTCGGAGGACCCGGGCGTGCGCGTCCTCTTGATCGAGGCGGGTCCGAAGGATCGGACATGGAAAATTCACATGCCCGCCGCACTTGCGCACAACCTTCGCGACGACAAGTACAACTGGCATTACGAGACCGAGCCGCAACAACACATGGACGGCCGACGCATGTATTGGCCGCGTGGGCGCGTCCTCGGCGGGTCGTCATCGCTGAATGCGATGGTCTACGTTCGCGGTCACGCGAAGGATTACGACAGATGGGCGCGCACCAATGGTCTCGAGCCATGGTCGTACGCGCATGTTTTGCCGTACTTCAAGAAGGCCGAGACCCGCGAGCAAGGGGGCGATCTCTATCGCGGCGACAGCGGACCGCTCCATGTGCACACGGCCAGCACCGCCAATCCACTCTTCGGCGCCTTCATCGAGGCTGGCATTCAGGCCGGCTATCCCTACACTGCGGACATGAACGGCTTTCAGCAGGAAGGCTTTGGCCCGATGGATCTCACCATCCATCGCGGCAGACGCTGGAGTGCTGCATCCGCGTATCTCAGGCCCGTTCTCGAGCGGCCAAATCTGACCGTCCTGGTCGCGGCACTCAGTACCCGAATCTTGATCGAGGGGAAGAAAGCGACCGGGCTCGAATATGTAATTGGGCGGCGCACCGCTCAAGTTCGTGCAGAGCGCGAAGTCATCTTATGCGGCGGTGCGGTCAATTCGCCTCAACTCCTCATGCTCTCGGGAATTGGCCCCGCCATCGAACTCGGCCGCCAGAACATACCCGTCTTGGTGGACTTGCCCGGCGTCGGCCAAAACCTGCAGGACCATCTCGAGCTTTATGTCCAACATGCGTGCACGAAGCCGATCACGCTCTACACGGCCGAAAATCCGCTCGTGCGGACACGGATCGGCGTCGAATGGTTTCTCTTTCACTCGGGCTGGGGTGCTTCCTCCCACCTTGAGGCCGGCGCATTCATCCGCCGCAACAGCGCCATAGGACATCCAGATCTGCAGTACCACTTCCTGCCCTCGATCGTGGTCGATCATGGCAGGAAGCCTGCCGACCGGCACGCCTTCCAGGCTCATGTCGGTCCAATGCGACCCACAAGCGTGGGCTCAATCACCCTTCGCTCCGCCGACCCGAGCACCCATCCCTCGATCCAGCCGAACTATCTGATGACCGAGCAGGACCGGCTCGAGTTGCGCGACGCGGTGAAACTCACGCGTGAAATTTTTGCGCAACGCGGGTTCGATCCCTATCGCGGCGCCGAGCTTCAGCCGGGCCCTGGCGTGCGGACTGACAAGGAAATCGACGCCTTCGTGCGCCAAAAGGCCGAAAGCGCTTACCATCCATCCTGCACCTGCCGCATGGGCAACGACGAGTTGGCGGTC
>DASPOR010000068.1 GCA_035625915.1 Alphaproteobacteria bacterium
CCCGGACGCGCCATCGTCGATGGTTGCACGACGCTTTTGACCACGGTCGTCGCCAAGAAAGGCAGGTCGAACAGGAAGCCAGCCGTCGTCGTGGATGCGGGTGTCAACCTCGTGCCAACGGCCGTATTTTACGATCATCCCATATCACGCGCCACGGAATCGTTCGATGAGTTAAGCGAGACGCTCGGATACGAACTATTCGGGCCGCTTTGCATGCAAACGGATATCCTGCGAAGCGACGTGAACGCGAGCCATCTTGAAGTCGGCGATGTCATCACGATTCACCATGTCGGCGCGTATTGTCACAGTCAATCCATGCAATTTATCGAGACGCGGCCAGCGACCATTCTTATTGGGCCGGACGGGCCAAGCATAATACGCGAGCGCGAGACGTGGCGGGATGTCTTTGCGCTTGACCACGTTCCCAGGCGGCTACGCGACAAAGACTACAATTTTTAATGACCTCGCCTCCGAATGGATTAGCCTTATCTGGCATTCCTGCGGGGGCGGAGGTGAATCTTGGAATCGTCATCGATGGATGGGTTCGCGCCATCCTTGCGGGGTTGGCGCAACTGCTCTTTTCTTCCCGGCGATTGCCGGGCCTCCTGACGGCATTTGGCTTGGCGGCCTACTCCCCGTGGTTGCTCTTGGGCGCACTCACCGGAACCGTTATCGGCACGATCATCGAGCGATGGGCGACAGGCCTCGATCATAGATTGTGGCGAGATGGCGTCGGCGGAATCAATCCGGCGATACTAGGCGTTTTGGGAAGTGGATTTTTTGCCGCGCCGGATGAGCGTGTCGCAATCCTGATCCTTCTTTGCGTAATTTGCACAGCTGTTGCCGCCATAATGCGAAAGGCCATAGGCAAAATAGGCCTGTTTGCGTTTTCGGCACCCGCCTATGCAACGACCGTCGCTGCATCGCTCTTTCTGGTAGGGCCGGGACATTGGTGGTGGGCGGGAATTGGACCGGCGGCCTTTGTGCCCGCGGGCCCATGGGTCATGATTGCGTGCCTGGTCGGTGCGATGGCGTGGGAGTCGCCTGCGGCGGCAGGCTGGGCGGTGTGCGCGAGCCTCTTATTTTACAATTTCACCTTGTCGCTTGGGATGGCGACGGCGGATTCCTTCGGCCTTTGGGGCATCGTCATCCCCTTGTGCGCTTTCGGCGCACAAAGGATATTTGCCGGGCGATCGCCCGCAGCGCCGAAAATTGCAACAGTGGCCGCTTTTCTGGGCGGCATAATCTGGTGGTTGTGGCACCTAGCGGAAGTCGACCGGATCGCGTCACCGTTGTTTGCCCCGACAATATTGAGTCTGTGGGCGATGATGCTCGTGCACGACCTCCGTCTAAAGCGAAAGAAGAGGGCGGGCATTCGACCTCTGGTTTTACAGAGCGGATTTGCATTCGCAATTCTGAAGCTATGGCGATCTCGCTTGGTAGGGCGACCGGTGCTGGTGGCAACGGGGTCGACGCCGGTCGAAGACGCAATCCTGCGGGACATCATTGGCGCTGGGTTGGATTTTCGGACTTCGATGCTCGAGACGAGGGCCGGGCGTCGACGGCTATGGGAAGCGTCGGATCTGCTTCGCGGCGCAGTAGAAGCACCGTCCTTCGATTTCTATCCCGCCCTCGTATTCGCAGGGGGTTGCATTGGACAGGGCCCAAGCGGATTAAATCGCTTCGATCTTGCAGGCCGGGCCGATCGGATCCGGTGCCTTGGCTGCGGCAGCATTTCACCAGCGCCGCCGGTTGGCCTGTGGCGGCGTCTTGAATTGACTTGCTCGCAATGTGCCGGCCAAGTCGTTCCCGATATTCGCAGATTGATCCCGCTTGAGTCGGCAAAAATCAAAGCCGCGCTCGATGCTGCCTCGCCGCAGCGCGCGACTTGCATCGTCTTGCCCGGAGCCTTAGAGTCGCCCGCCGCGCCGGCTTTGCTCGAAAAAATTGGCCAGGCAAAGTGGGGTGTCATACAAATCCTCGAGCGACCAGGCGATGCATTACCGGATGCCGTTACTATTATTTGCCAAGAACTTAGGGTAATTCGACTGTTCTCGCTGCTGGGCTGCGTGAGGAGGAGGCCTTATCGTGCGAGTTAAGCCCTCTCTGTGGCCCTGGGCAATCGCGATAGCGCTAGGGGTGGCGGTCGCATTTCAGATCTCGCCAGGGTCAGGCGGCCCGCTCCGCACGACGCTTAGCGACGGTCCTACGGGACATATTCGATTTAAGAGCGGCGATGCATTGCCCGGTGGACTTACCGACGGGCGGCCGATCACGCCTGCGATAATCGACGGTGAATTGTCGCTTCCGGAGAATTGTACTGCACCTTTTCCGGCGGTCGTGTTGCTCCACGGCAGCCTTGGGCTTTCCCAGGTTCAGACCGACTATTCGCGCCGATTACGCCAAAATTGCTACGCGACATTCGCCGTCGATAGTTTTGCCGGCCGCGGCGTTCACTCAACGGTCGAAAACCAAATCGCCGTAACGACCGAATCAATGGTGATCGACGCGTATGCTGCGCTTTTGCTACTTCAGTCGCACCCGCTCATCGACCCAAATCGAATTGCGGTCGCAGGCTGGTCCAAGGGCGGGACCGCGGTAGAACATGCGATGTCAAATCAGGTCGCAAAAAAATTTGCGCCGAACGCGCACGGTTTTGTCGCATATGTTGCGTTCTATCCCTGGTGTGGTGAGCAAAACTTCTCGCAACGGAAGACCGGCGCCCCAATTCTATTTATCTTGGCAAAGGCCGACGATTGGGTTTCGGCGGAAGCATGTTCCGACTATGCGAAGAGCCTTAGGAAGTTAGGTGTCGATGTTCACGTCAGGATGTTTGACGCAGCGCACGCATTCGACAACCCGGAACTCACCGCCACATATTATCCCGACGCAGTCGTGTCCGGAAACTGTCGATATGAACGTCGCAGTGACGGATTCCGTGAAATTGGATCCGAGGTCGTTCGTCCCTGGACAGAATTCGATCGCTACTTTGCAAGCTGTTCCACGTTTGGCGCACATACGGAGTCCAACGCCGAGGCCGCCCGCGAGGCGAGAGAGGCCATGTTCGATTTTCTGGACGCGTATGTCGCGACACTCCCCGTTGCGCTACCGCCGTGGAGGCCGCTCTCTGCCCAGGAAGGCAAGCCGTCTCGTACGCCTTTAGAAAGAACCCGCGATATTCAACACGTATTGCGGTTCGCGCGGCCAATGGGGCCCGCGAGACACAACCACGACTCCCATTGATCAAAAGAACGTATGCCTTGTTACCTTCAGCACGAGACCGTCGTGCACTTTCCGTTTTTGCAAGTCGTCTTTACGCACGACCTGTTGGCTCCAGGTGTGGTCACCGGCGTACAATTTTGACCATTGCTGCACGTCGTTACAGTGGACTTGCACGATCCTCCGGTGCAGACAACCGAGTTGGAGCTACTGGTGGAGTTGTCGTAGCAGGAGCCGTTAACGCAGGTTGTCGAGCTGGTGTTGGAATTGGAGGATGACGTTGTTTGGGCAGATGTGGTGACGCTCAACGCGGTGAGCACGAGAAATGACAAATAGAGTTATCTCATTGCGATCTCCCTTCGCATGAAGGCATGAACGTCATAACGCGGCGCTGAAGCCCGTCCTAGACGCAGCCGCCCAGGCGTATAAATTGCGCTAATTACACTCCGAACTCAATATTGCATATTGATTATGGCGTTACCTACTAATGATATTCTCGGAGTGCTGCATCCCACGCCAACCTCACGAATTCGGCGATCGAATTTCGCGCGGGGCATGGTCCGAATGCACCATCCAGGTGTGATTTCAACGACGCATGGGTTAAGCCGATTCGAGTGCCGCGTGGCTTCAACCGCGCAACGCTTCGTGCTGCCGAACCTTGCCTACGGATCACCGGCTGAGGCCGACGCAATCCTTTCTGCGCATCCAAACGTCTTGGGCATCATCTCGCGTTTGGTCGCTGGAACAATGCCGCAACGCTCTATGGTGGGAAGTGAGAGTGGCACTCTTCGCGTCAGCAAATGTTCAAACCTCCCTCGATCTGCGCTCTGGCGCCGCTATACGGAGATGAGGGACGTTGCGAATTTGTGACTACAGGCCCTGGAGCGATGAATAGAGGCTTTCATTGGTAGCCTCGATCAACTGCCCCTCGGGAAGTAGATGGAACGGGCCAGCGCCGCGACTTGCGGCGCGCTGGGTGGCTTCCTAACGGAGTGGCACTGCGCGTACGCGCAGCATCGGGCCTTTTTAGCTTAATGCGCCGTCATGCGCATTTTCGCGGCCGGTGCCTCGAAGAATTCCTTATAAGGGGCGGCTTTTTCGACCGATGTGAGGGCGAAATGCTGGTCGGCACCTATTTCGTCCCAGAGCAGGATTTGGGGCGACTGCCGAGCCTCGCGTAGCCGGCGCTCCGTTTCGGCGATCAGGTAATGTACCGGGCTGCCTGTGGGCCTCATGTAAAGCCTCCTATTCCCTTTCGCATATCAAAGCCCGAATCCCGTAAAAAATTAGTTAACGCTTGGAGCACTGCGGCGCGGCGACCTCGGCGGCCATCGCGCGCCCCTCCTCCTTGTTATTCAAGCGATTTCAAAGGGATAAGTTGGCGCGCCCGCGCGAACGGCGTCGAAGCGGGGCCGGATTAGCCGTCTTCCTCGGCAACGCGTTGCAAATATGTCCCGTAATCGTTGCTGCTCATCTGCCGGCCGAGCGCCAAAAGCCGCTTGCGGTCGATATAGCCCATACGGAAGGCGACCTCCTCGACGCAGCCGATCTTTAACCCCTGGCGGACCTCCACAGTGCGAACGAACTCAGAGGCCTGAATGAGCGCTTCGTGCGTGCCGGTATCGAGCCACGCGCATCCTCGCCCGAGTTTCTCCAAGTGAAGCTCGCCGCGAGCCAAATAAAGATTGTTGAGGTCGGTGATCTCGAGTTCGCCGCGAGCCGACGGCCGGATCGTACGGGCGAGATCGACCACCCGTTCGTCATAAAAATACAACCCCGTCACCACGTGGTTCGATTTCGGATTCGAGGGCTTTTCATCGATTGCCGCGACGTTGCCTTCCGAGTCGAAGGTGATGACGCCATAGCGCTCGGGATCGCTCACGCGATAGCCGAATATCACCGCACCTTTTTCCATTGCCGCCGCGCGCGCAAGGGCCTCTGGCAGGCCATGGCCAAAAAAAATGTTATCACCGAGAATCATGCAGCACTTGGCGCCGGAGAGAAAATCGGCGCCGATGATGAGGGCCTGGGCCAGGCCCTCGGGTGCGGGTTGCACCGCAAAGGACAGCGACAAGCCCCACTGCGCACCGTCTTCGAGAAGTGATTTATATTGGCGCTGGTCCGCTGGCGTCGTGATGATGAGAATATCGCGAATGCCGGCCAGCATGAGCACCGACAGGGGATAATAGATCATCGGCTTGTCGTAGACGGGGATAAGCTGCTTGCTGATGCCGCGGGTTATCGGGTAGAGCCTCGTGCCGGTCCCACCTGCAAGGATGATGCCCTTCATTCGGCGCTTCCTTCTGCAAGCAATTCCGCGACGATGCTCGGCAAGCTTGCGGCCCACGAAGGCTGCGAAATGCCGAAGGCAGCTGCAATCTTGGCACAAGACATGACTGAGTTGGAGGGCCGCCTTGCCGGCGTGGGATATTCGGCCGTCGCGATCGGCGTGACCATTATGCGCCCAGCACGAGGCCCAGCCGCGGCCTCGACGATGGCTTGAGCAAAGCCGCACCAGCTTGTCGGCGGCGCGCCGCAGAAGTGATAGGTACCCCACGCGACAGGGCCATGCATTGCCTGTGCGGCTATCGCAAGCAGCGCTTTGGCGACCGCACTGGCCGGGGTCGGACAGCCGCGTTGATCGTCGACCACGCGAAGTTCGCGACGGGTGGCGGACGCTCGCAGTATCGTCTTGACGAAATTTGTGCCGCGACCGCTAAACACCCAAGACGTGCGCAGGATCACATGACTTTCCAAGCGCGCGCGCACGGCTTCCTCGCCCTCGAATTTGCTCGCTCCATAGGCGCCGAGGGGCGAGGCATGGTCGGTTTCCTCATAAGCATCCCTTTTCTGGCCATCGAACACATAGTCCGTGGACACATGAAGGAGCGGCAGGGTGAGTGCCGAACAGACGTTTGCCAGATTGGCGGGGCCGTCGCGGTTGACAGCGAATGCGAGCGCGCGCTCCGTTTCGGCCTTGTCGACGGCGGTATAGGCGGCCACATTGATGACCGCGGCTGGCGCCACGCCCTCGAGTGTGCTGCGTACTTTCGCCTTATCCCGGATGTCAAGCTCGCGGTGGGAAACTCCGACAAGGGCGGGCGGTGTCCCCTTCCCGCGAATCATCAGCTCATGGCCCACTTGGCCGGTTGCACCTATGACCAAGATCGGCCGAGTCATG
>DASPOR010000069.1 GCA_035625915.1 Alphaproteobacteria bacterium
CCGGCACCGAAGCGCGGCGAGCTGGTGCGGCTGCTCGGCGAAGAACTGCGCGCCAGCAAGGCTGCCCTGGGCCGGCTGGTTTCGATCGAGGTCGGCAAGATCGTCTCGGAGGGACTGGGCGAGGTCCAGGAGATGATCGACATCTGCGACTTCGCGGTCGGCCTCTCACGGCAGCTCCATGGCTTGACTATTGCGACCGAGCGGCCCGGCCACGCCATGCGCGAGACATGGCACCCGCTTGGTCCGGTCGGCATCATCACCGCGTTCAACTTCCCGGCGGCGGTTTGGTCGTGGAACGCCGCCATCGCACTCGTTTGCGGCGACAGCCTGGTCTGGAAGCCTTCGGAAAAGGGCTCGCTGACGGCACTCGCCATCCAAGCGTTACTCGATCGCGCATGTGTGCGTTTGGGTGGCGCACCAAAATATCTGTCGCAGGTGATCGTCGGACGCGGCGAGGTCGGTGCTGCACTGGCCGAAGATCCGCGCGTGCCCCTCGTTTCAGCGACCGGCTCGACTCGCATGGGCCGAGAAGTGGGGCCGCGGGTGGCGAAGCGGTTTGGCCGTGCGTTGCTCGAACTCGGCGGCAATAACGGTATGGTGGTCGCGTCTTCCGCCGATCTCGATCTCGCCGTGCGCGCCACGGTATTCGCCGCGGTCGGCACCGCGGGCCAGCGCTGCACCTCGCTCAGGCGCATGATCGTGCAAGACGGAATCTATGAGAAATTCGTGCCGCGCCTGAAGCGCGCTTACCAATCCGTCACCGTCGGCAACCCGCTCGATTCCTCGACTTTGCTCGGTCCTCTGATCGACCGCTCCGCTTACGAAAAAATGCAAGCCGCCCTCAATCGGGCGAAGCAGGACGGCGGCAAGATATTGGGCGGCGAACGTGTCCTTGCCGATCGTTTTCCAGATGCCTGCTATGTCCGCCCCGCCCTCGTCGAAATGCCGGCTCAAACCGAGATCGTGTGTCAGGAGACATTCGCACCCATCCTCTACGTCATGCGCTATCGCGATTTCGACGATGCGATCTCGATGCACAACGGCGTGCCGCAAGGCCTCTCTTCCTCGATCTTCACAACGGATCTCCGCGAAGCAGAACAGTTCATGTCCGCAACAGGGAGCGATTGCGGAATCGTCAATGTCAATATCGGTCCGTCCGGCGCCGAAATTGGCGGCGCCTTCGGCGGCGAGAAGGAGACGGGTGGAGGCCGCGAATCCGGTTCCGACGCGTGGAAAGCATACATGCGGCGCGCGACAAACACCGTGAACTACTCACGCGAACTTCCGCTGGCGCAAGGGGTCAAATTCGAAGTCGACGGATGAAAGCAGGCCGCGACATCAATCGTTCTTGACAATCGATGTCGTCCAAATCGCGAGGGGAGAGCGATCGATGGAATGGCACATTGCGCAAATGAACGTCGGCACGACGCTCTATCCCCTCGACGATCCGCGCATTGCGGAATTCATGTCGCTCCTCGATGAAATAAATAAGTCGGCCGATCGGAGTCCCGGCTTCGTCTGGCGCCTCCAATCCGACCAGGGCAATGCAACCGACATCAAGGTCACCGACAATCCGCAATTCATCGTGAATATGTCGGTGTGGCAAAGTGTCGAGGTCCTCTTTGATTTTGTCTACCGAACCTCGCACCGACTTGTCATGGAAAAGCGCCGACAGTGGTTCGAGCGGCCGTCAGGACCGTACTTCGTCTTGTGGTGGGTCGAAGCGGGAACATTGCCAACCGTCGAGCAAGGTTTGGCCCGCCTGCATCATTTAGGTCAGCTTGGGCCGACTGCATTCGCGTTCACATTCAAGCAAAAGTTCGGGCATCCTGACTCATCCGGAGAGCTCGTCGATTTGAAGTCGGAGCGTTATTGCGTCGGGTGGGCGTAAGTCGGTTTTGGCCGGTCGCAGACGCTACCCTCGCGGGGAATCTCAGCGATAATCCTGCTCTCCGCCTTCCGGGCCGTAAAACATTACCCATACCGCGAAGCCCGGCGTGCAATCCTCGAAACGGTGTTCGACGTTGGCTGCAACAAATAACGCATCTCCCGTGCCGCATGCGAACCGTTCGCCGGCCCGAACAAAATGACCCTTCCCCTCGGTCACGATGTAAAGCTCGTCGCGGCTATGGGGGGTTTGCGGATCCGGCATCGGTGGCTTGTAGTATCTAAGCTCCAGCGTGCCGTGCCGCAGCATCAGCGCCGAAATACGTCCCGGTTCGTTCGGCGCCGACCGAGCCGCCGAAAGCGTCACCAACGCAGGTTTGCCGACCTTGTTCATGTCACCCCTCCGCAGATGATATCTTCAAATGGCTGCAATCCCCCAGATGTGGGACCATCGCTTTTGGACGAGCACCTCATTTCCATGATGACCGGGCCAGTTTCGGTCATCCATGCCTTCCTAGGATTACAAGGCGATCACATCCTTGGTGTGGAATTGGGCTTCAGCCGACCACGCCGAGTCTGAGGGTCCAGGGGATCGCCTGCGTGATCCGCAGGAGGTCCATTTTCGCCCACGGATCGCCCGACAGGCGGGATGCGATTTCGTCGACATCGTTTGCGCGAAAGATAAGCAAGGTATCCAGTGTGCCTTCGAGCGGCCCGCCGACAAGGACAAAACCATCGGCGTGAAGTGCGTTCATGAAGGCCGCATGCCCCTTCCAATCCTCCTGCTCCTCCATCGAGAGCTGATCGTTCCAACGGGGACCTCGCGTGCGCGTGACGGCGAAGATTCGTTGCATAAATGGTCCTCCCCGGCTCGAAGCGCCAGCGTCGAGGTCCTCGAACGAAAAGTTCAAAGCCGGCAAAGTTCGGCTTCAAGTGCCGCGAGGCTCTCCAGCGAGTGAGCCGCGGCGAAGCAATCGATATAGGGCATCGCGGCCGCCATCGAACGCGCAACCGGCGCATAGTCGCGCCAGCCGAGAAGGGGGTTGAGCCAGACGAGCCGCCGCGCGCGCTGTTTCAATCGCGCGAGTTCCCTAACCATCGCATCGACCGGATCGGTATCGTAGCCGTCGCTCATCATAATGACAATGCTTCGCGAATTCAGCACCTCACGGGCATATCGATCGTTGAACGACTTGAGGGCGCTGGCGATTTGTGTCCCGCCACCGAAACCTTCGACCATGAGAGAGAGCCGGTCCATGGCGCGCGCCCGGTCATGCTCGCGCAGAACGTCGCTGATATGCACGAGTCGCGTATGAAAGACGAACGCATGGGTCTCGAGCCAAGCGCCCAAAAGGCCACGAACGAAACAGATAAGGAATCGGCTATAGATCTTCATCGACCCGGAAACGTCGAGCAAAAGCACAAGATTGACAGGGCGGTCAGGTCGTCGTCGATAAATGAGCTCGAATGGCTCACCACCTTTTGAAAGATTTCGGCGGATACTTCGGCGGAGGTCGAGCGCCCTTCCGCGGGCGGAAGGGACACGCCGCCGGCTCAGCCGATATCGGATCGCTCGTGCGAGGCGTTCGGCAATACGCTCGGCCTCGGCCACCTCGTCGGGATTGGCAAGCCGGCGCAGGTCCGAGCGTGCAAGCAGGTTCTGCCGGCTCGCGGCGAGCTGACCAGCTCCGTCGAGCGGTTTGCCTTCCTCCTGCCCGCGCTGCTCCACGGCTGCATTGAGTTCGGCACTCGAGCCAAGCGGTGACACAGCACGCCAAATATCTGGCCGCCGATCGTCGTCACGCGAGATCGCACCGGAAGTCACCGCGCGCTTCACACCGCGTCCAAACCAGTAAGCGTCGAAAAGTGCCTCGAAGCGCTCCCATTGACCTCGATCGCCGGAGAGCATCGTTTTCAAACCGAGCCGCACCCACCGGGCATCCGCCAAATCGCCCACCGCCAGGAAAGTCAACACGGCTTCCGTCTCACCCGGCCCGACGGCGAAGCCGTTGACCCGCAAATGCGCCATGAATCCGCTCAATCGCGCGACGACCCCAGTCACGTCTCCTTCAGGCTGTGCGGCGATCATCGTTACGCCACCTTGCCGACGAGCCGTTCCGTGACTTCGCGAGGTACCGCTTTCAAATCGGCCTGGGTCTTCAGAAGACAGATGAGACTTGCCTGCAGCATTTGCGGATCGTCATCAAGTGAGCGCATTTTGAGTCCCATAAGCGCGCTTGCCCAATCGAGCGTCTCGGCGATCCCTGGTTTCTTCTCGAGATCTTCGCGGCGGAGCACCTGGACGAAGCGCACAACCTGCTCGGCAAGCTGCAAATCGATGTGAGGGAGCCGCGCACGGACGATGGCGAGCTCCTTTTGCTCGTCCGGAAAGTCGACATAGCTATAAAGGCAGCGACGGCGAAGTGCGTCCGAGAGCGCGCGTGTACCGTTCGAGGTCAGGACGACGTGGGGGATCGAACGTGCCGTCACGGTGCCGAGTTCGGGAATTGTGATCTGGAAATCGGACAGGATTTCCAAGAGAAATGCCTCGAATTCCTCGTCGGCGCGGTCGACTTCGTCGATTAGCAGAACGGGCGGCGTACGCTGCGAGATCGCCTCGAGGAGCGGGCGGCGGAGAAGGAAGGCCTCCGAGAAAATATGATGCTCGATTTCATCCGCCGAAAGACGCTCATGCTCACGCGTTCGGATGGCGAGGAGCTGGCGCTGATAGTTCCATTCATAGAGAGTGGAATTGGCATCCAGGCCCTCATAGCACTGCAGCCGGATGAGCCGCGCATTGAGCACGGCTGCGAGCGCCTTGGCGACCTCGGTCTTTCCGACCCCTGCTTCGCCCTCGAGAAGGAGCGGCCGCCTTAATGAAACGCAGAGCCGAAGCGCCATTGCGAGCGCGTCATCGGCGATGTAGCCGACGGCCGCAAGGTCGCACTGGAGGGACTTGAAATCCATGCTCACGGCAGTCGCCCGCGCGTGACCGTCCTCCGCATCCCTATCCGCAGTGCCGGCCGGCGGCGAAGCGGAAGTTCGTTCGTCCATGTGCGGCCGCCCACCCTAGCGCGTGAGGCCGAGCCGCTCAGCTGTCTTCCACACCCGCCAATGATCGTGCGGCATCTGCGTGTGGAGGAGCCCGAAATGCGCGAAGGCGTCATTGACCGCATTCGAGAATGCGGAAACGCCCCCGACGTTAGGCGATTCGCCCACACCCTTGGCGCCAATCGGATGATGGGGCGAGGGCGTCGTGGTGTGGTCGGTCTCCCAAACCGGTGTTTCCACGGCCGTCGGCAGATAGAAATCGAGCAGGCTGGCGTTTTTCACATTGCCGTACTCGTCGTAGGCGACTTCCTGCCCCATGGCGATGGCGAACGCCTCGGTCAGCCCGCCATGTACCTGGCCCTCGATGATCATCGGGTTAATGCGCGTGCCGCAATCGTCGAGTGCGTAAAAGCGGCGAACCTCGACGACGCCCGTGTCGACATCGACATCGAGGACGCAAACATAGGCCCCGAAGGGATAGGTCATGTTCGGTGGATCGTAGTAACTCACCGCCTCGAGTCCCGGCTCCATTCCCGGCGGGACCTTGTTGTAGGCCGCGAATGCGATTTCGGCCATGGTCTTGAATCGCTCGGGCGCCCCTTTGACACGAAAGCGATCGACTTCCCATTCGAGATCGTCGTCATGCACCTCGAGAAGGTAAGCAGCGATCATCTGCGCCTTGGCGCGGATCTTCCGCCCCGCCATTGCGGTCGCCGCACCGGCCACCGGCGTGGAGCGGGAACCGTATGTTCCGAGCCCGTAGGGTGCGGTATCGGTGTCACCCTCCTCGACGGTGATGTTCGCCGCGGGAATGCCGATTTCAGATGCGAGAATCTGTGCGAAGGTCGTCGCGTGGCCCTGACCTTGGCTGATCGTGCCAAGCCGCGCTATGGCACTTCCCGTGGGGTGGATCCGGATCTCGCAGGAATCGAACATGCCGAGGCCGAGGATATCGCAATTCTTGATCGGACCGGCGCCGACGATCTCGGTGAAAAAGCTAACGCCGATTCCCATCAGTTTGCGCGTTTCACCCCGCGCGAAGGCCTCCCGCTTCGCTCGCTGTTCGGCGCGCAGTGCAGTGTAGTCGACGGTCTTGAGCGCTTTCTCAAGGGCCACGTGGTAGTCCCCACTGTCGTATTCCCAACCGAGTGCCGAATGATAGGGAAACTGGTCCTTCCGGATTAAATTGAGCCGCCGCACTTCGGCGGGATCAAGATCGAGCTTTCGAGCCAGGACGTCGATCATGCGTTCGATGAAATACGATGCCTCCGTGACGCGGAACGAACAGCGGTAGGCGACACCACCTGGCGCCTTGTTGGTATAGACCCCATCCACCGTCAAATGTGCTGCCGGAATATCGTAGGAGCCGGTGCAGATGCTGAAGAACCCGGCGGGATATTTCGTCGGATCGGCGCAGGCGTCGAATGCGCCATGATCGGCCAGCACGTGGCATCGCAGCGCCTTGATACGGCCGTCCTTGGTCGCCGCGATCTCACCGGTCATGTGGTAATCGCGCGCGAACGCCGTCGCGACCAGATTCTCGATGCGGTCTTCGACCCATTTGACGGGGACGCCGAGCACGATCGACGCGACGATCGAGCATATGTATCCGGGATAGACGCCGACCTTGTTGCCGAACCCGCCACCGATGTCCGGCGAAATGATGCGGATCTTGTGCTCGGGGATTCCGGAGATCAGCGACGCCACCGTGCGCACCGCGTGCGGCGCCTGGAAGGTTCCCCATACGGTGAGGTGACCGTTGACCTTGTCCATCGACGCCACGCAGCCGCAAGTCTCGAGCGGACAAGGATGGACGCGCTGATAGACGATCAGCTCCTTGACGAGGACCTCAGCGTTCTTGAGCGCATTTTCGGTCGCTTTTGCGTCGCCGACCTGCCAAGTGAAGATGTGATTGTGATGTTTCCGCGCGCCATGAGCGCCCTCGGTCTTGCCGGCGAGATCGTCGCGCAGGACGACAGCGTCCGGCGCCATCGACTTCGTCGGATCGACGATTGCAGGCAGCGCCTCGTACTCGACCTCGATGAGCTCGACCGCATCGGCTGCGGTGTAGCGGTCTTCGGCCACCACGAAAGCGACTTCCTGGCCCTGGAAAAGCACCTTTTCGTCCGCGAGTACCGCCTGCACATCGCCGGCCAGGGTCGGCATCCAATGCAGCTTGAGCGGTTTGAGATCGGCCGCGGTAAGCACCGCCTTCACCCCCGGCAGGGCCAAAGCTGCGTCCTTTTTGATCGACTTGACGCGCGCATGACCGTGGGGCGAGCGCACGAAATCACCGAACAGCATACCCGGCAACTTCATATCGTCGATGTAATTTCCCTTACCCTGGGTGAAGCGCGCGTCCTCAACACGCTTGCGCCTTGCGCCAAGGCCTTCGAGTTGCTGCTTGCGGACATCGGCGGTTTCGACGGGGGCGCTCATGCTGCGGCCTCCTTGGCAGTGTTCATCCGCTCGGCAGCGGCGCGAATTGCCTTGACGATGTTTTGGTATCCCGTGCAGCGGCAGAGATTGCCCGCGATGCCGATGCGAATTTCCGCTTCGGTCGGATTCGGGTTCTCCTGAAGCAACCGATAAGCCCGCACGATCATCCCCGGCGTGCAGAACCCGCACTGTAGCCCATGATGCTCGCGGAACGCTTCCTGGAGAGGATGCAGGGTGCCATCGGCGGCGGCGACGCCCTCAATCGTCTTGACCTCGCCACCCTGCGCCTGCGCCACAAACATGGTGCAGGACTTCACCGATTTTCCATTGAAGTCGACAGTGCATGCGCCGCAGTGACTGGTGTCGCATCCGACGTGGGGACCGGTGAGCGAGAGCTGTTCGCGCAGGAAGTGGATGAGCAACATGCGCGGCTCGGCCAGAGCATCCACCGGGCGGCCATTTACCGTAAGCTTGATATGCATCTTGGACACGATGACACCTCCCTGCCGCTTAGCTCGCCCGCGCTTTGGCGCGCTGGATTGCGCGCCGAACCATGACACCCGCAACATGGACGCGAAAATCGACTGGCCCGCGCTGATCCGCCGCGGGCTCGACGATCGCCCTCGCCCTGCGCACAGCCTCGGCGACCGCAGCTTCGTCGAGGCGCG
This sequence comes from Alphaproteobacteria bacterium, assembly GCA_035625915.1. NCBI lineage: Bacteria > Pseudomonadati > Pseudomonadota > Alphaproteobacteria > Alphaproteobacteria bacterium. The sequence goes on from DASPOR010000069.1 coordinate 8,046, forward strand.
TACCCACCAGCGCTTCCCCCGCGGCAGTCGCAAAGAGCGGGGTTGGCGCCACATTGGTGAGTGCTACCGCCGCAGACGAGCATGCGTCGCGGGAAAAGGTGAGGATCACCGCGGCCGCAGCCGTGGCATAGTCGCCCGTTTTTCGCTTCTGTTTTTCATAAGCATAGCCGTGCCCCTGGGGCGGCGTGGGTATCCGTATCGAAGTCAGGATGTCGCCGGCCTCAAGTGCCGTGACAAGGCTACCGCGATAGAAATCGCGCGCCGGAATATCCCGCTCCCCGCGTCCTCCCCTGATGCGATAGCTCGCACCCAAGGCCATCATCACCGCCGGCATGTCGTTCGCGGGATCGCCGTTTGCGACGTTGCCACCGATTGTGCCGACGTAGCGCACTTGGGGATCGGCGATCTGCAATGCCGTTTCCCGCAGGATCGGGCATTTCGAAGCGAGGGGCTCGGACCCGATCACCTCTCGCTGTGTTGCGAGTGCTCCGACAACGAGCGTGCCGCCGTCACTTCGGATCGCGCGCAGCTCAGCGATGTCCTGGAGATCGACAAGATGCGCAGGCACGGCCAGGCGAAGTTTCATCATGGGGATCAAACTGTGGCCGCCGGCGACGACACGAGCATCCTCGCCATGCTTTACGAGGAGGGCTATTGCGTCGTCCACCTTTTGCGGGCGGTGATATTCGAAGGCTCCGGGTATCATGCGCTCTCCCTCCCAGCAGATTATGCCTACCGCGACGACGGATTGCCCATGTGAGCGCTCCAATCGCCCAGTATTTTGCATAAGACTAGCCTGCTGGACGCGGCCTGGATAGGGTCAGGATGCGCTTCAGCGAAAGACCGCGAAGACAGGGAGGCCCGCATGGCGAAGAAGCAAAAGGACTGGTCGCACGAAGCAGAACTCTCGCACAAGGAGTACGAAGCGGCGCTCTATACGCTTCAGGTCGAGCTTGTGAAGCTGCAAAGCCACATCATCAAGTGCGACGACCGGATTCTGGTGATTTTCGAAGGCCGCGATGCCGCCGGAAAAGATGGCGCCATCAAGCGCATCATCGAGCACCTCAGCCCGCGCGAGGTGCGCGTCGTGGCCCTTGGCAAGCCTTCCAACCGTGAGATCACATACTGGTATTTTCAGCGCTATGTCAGTCATTTGCCCGCAGCCCAGGAAATGGTCCTGTTCAACAGGAGCTGGTACAATCGTGCTGGTGTCGAGCGCGTGATGGGGTTTTGCACGAAGGAGCAGGTCGAGGCCTTCATGGAGGACGTGCCGCAATTTGAAGGCCTGCTCATCCGATCGGGTATCAAATTGCTCAAATTTTATCTGGACATCACGAAAAGCGAACAGAGGGAGCGGCTCGACGCGCGCAAGGACGATCCACTCACACAGTGGAAGGTGAGCTCGATCGACCAAAAAGCGGTCAAGCTTTGGAAAGACTATAGCGACGCGCGCAATGAAATGCTCGTCCGCACTCACACAACCTCCTCGCCTTGGTATGTCGTCCGTGCAGACGATAAGCGGCGCGCGCGCCTCAATGTGATCCGCATGATGCTGTCAAAGCTCGACTATGCGGGAAAGCGCAATCACCACATCTTACCCGATCCCAGTGTCGTCTTCCCCTTCAGCAAGGCGGCGGCGAATTCCGGTCACATCGCGCCGTGACACCCGCGAATGCGCGCCCGTCATTGCCCGGATCGATGAGCAGATGCTGGATTTCAAGGGTCCGCTCGGAAGTGCTGAAGGCACGATTCGCCAAAGGTTCGCGGCGGGCGGGTATGGACCGATGAGTTCGAAGTGGCCCCAGCCGTTCCACGGTCTGGCGCAAAAAGCGGACATTTCGTCATTGCCGGATATCCGCACAACGGCACAATGGCTCGCTCTATATTCGTGAAGGAGGCTTCAGTGCTGGAGTTACGGCCGAATTGCGAATGCTGCGACCGGGACCTGCCGCCCGACTCGCTGGAGGCTCGAATTTGCTCTTTCGAATGCACATTTTGTGCTGCCTGTGCGGAAACGGTGCTGGGCGGTCGCTGTCCCAATTGCCGCGGCGAACTTCTGCGCCGACCGATTCGTCCCGCGGAAAAACTCGCCAAGTTCCCTGCTGCGACCGAGCGCAAATTCAATCCCGGAGGGTGCGGCAGGGCCTGACCGGCCTGCCGAGACGTTGCCTGCCACGCTAGGCGGCACCTGCGGATTCAACTAGGCCCTGTTTACAAAGTCTCGAAAAGGAGCCCGTCAAACGGATATTTGTGCACTCCGCTACTCCGAAATCATTCCAATCGTGCGTAACCACGTCTCGACAAGCCGAGGCCAGTCGGTAATTGGAAACTGAGTCCGCCGCAAGCCGAATGCATGCCCACCAAATGCGTACAGATGCATCTCGACCGGTACGCCAGCTTTTTTCAGTGAAGCGTAGTAGACCAGTGATTGCTTCACACCATCCACGTTGTCGTCTTCTGCCTGCACCAAGAAAGTGGAAGGCGTCTCACGGGAGACAGGAACATTCGGATTTAGTCCATCATTATTGGTCACGAGATGCCCGGGATAAACAAGGACGGCAAAATCCGGGCGAGCGCTTTCCTTGTCGGCATCGTCTGCGTTCGAATACAAGCGGCGCTCAAAATTCGTGCTGATTTCCGCGGCCAGATATCCGCCTGCCGAAAACCCAAGCACACCAATCTTGTGCGGGTCGATGTGCCATTCCTTGGCGTGAAGGCGCACAAGTCCGATTGTTCTTTGGGCATCGTCCAAAGCCAGAGTCGATGTCACGAGATTGTCGGGACGGCAGTTGCATCGCCAGTCATACGGCTGACTCGGGACGCGATACTTCAACAAGACGCAGGTGACGCCCGTGGATATCAGCCATTCGCAGACCTCGGTGCCTTCGAGGTCTATTGCAAGTACCTGGAATCCGCCGCCAGGAAACACCACGATCGCGGCCCCGGAGTTCTTCCCCTGGGGGGCATAGATCGTCATCGTCGGTCGGGTCACGTTGGTGACAGCCATCCACGGTCTGCCCGCCACCAATCCCGTACTCGGTGTTTCAATTTCCTGACCCGGAACCGGTTGCCCATCGGGCGCCGCTCCCGGCCAAATTGGTATTTGCGTGTGATCGGCAGATGGCCGCCAGGTATCCGTCGATGTGCACTCACTGCCGAACGCGACCAAAGCACAAAGAGCAACGAATAAGCGCTTCATCACCAGTTCCAGTTTCGAATTTCCTTATCGAGTTGCATAGCGCAGGCATTTGCGGATCGTAGCGAGATGAAGGACGTCGAGGAAGGATCGTGCGAGCTTGTCATAACGGGTCGCGACAGCGCGATTGACCTTCAGGTGCCCGATCATGCGCTCAATGCGGTTGCGTTCGCGATAGATGCGCCGGTTCCAGCGGATTTGAGCTTTGCGATTGGATTTTGGCGAGATTCAGGTGCGGATGCCCGCTGCCTGAAGACTAGCCCGAATGGCGTCGCTGTCATATCCCTTGCCGGCGAGGAGATAGGAAGACTTCGTATCGGCCATCACTTGGGCGAGCGTCGTGGCGACTGCCTCCCAGATCCCGGCCTCGCTCCATCGTCGAAAGCGCTGATAGACTGTCATCCACTTGCCGTACTTCTCCGGCAAATCACGCCATGGCGCTCCGGTTCGAATACGCCACAGGATGCCGTCGATCATCTGCCGATTGTCGAACGCAGGACGACTCTTGCGTCCACGCTCCGGCGGCAGAAGGGGTTTGAGCAACCGCCATTCGGTCTCGCTCAGATCGCCGCGACTCAATCCTGCCTCCTTCCAAGAGGCATTCTTGAATCAAAGCCAGAGTCATGCGTCAATCACTTTGTAAACAGCGCCTAGTGTGGTGGATTTGAAGTTCCTGTGATTTTGGTGGCATCCGCGTTAAGGAACTTCAAATCCGAATACCATACTGGATACAACATATTACTAGCGTGAGACGTGTTGCCGCCAACTCTCGGCGCGGAGCGGGTGCATTCCATGGACGCCCTTGCCAGAATAACCGAGCGACCCCTGCCATTCGCGAAATTGCTGGGGATCGAATTTGCGAGCGCTGCGCCGGACAAAGTCGTCGGCACCATGCGCGTGCGTGAGGACCTATGCACTTTGCCGGCAGTGCTCCACGGCGGTGCCGTCATGGCGTTCGCCGACACCCTCGGGGCTGTTGCCACCATAATCAATCTGCCGGAAGGCAAGCACACAACGACAATCGAGAGCAAAACCAATTTCCTGGCGCCAGCTCCCCTTGATGCAACCATTGTGGGTGAGTGTACACCACTCCATCGCGGCAAGCGCACGATGGTCTGGCAAACGCGCATATCGACGTCGGAAGGGCGACTCGTGGCAATCGTCATGCAGACTCAAATGATCCTTTAACGTCTCGTCTTTTCGCCTTGCGACACCGTTCTGGGCGTCGAGCTTGGCCCGGCCGCGGTTCGGTGCGGCACTCGGTCGGTCATGGACGATTCGCCCGCGGCCTAAGGCGATCGCGTGGTGCGCGATATCGAGTGCGGGCGGTATATTCTGTTCCGCGAATTCGACGTTGACGCCCGAATAAACCGATCTGCGTTGCTATACACTGCGAAAACCAACGTACGACCCGGGCCCGATGTTGATCATCGCCCCGCTTTACCGGCTCGCACTCTCCCGCTAAGTTCCGCGGCAGCTCGGGTCGGCCAGCATCGAACGGCTGCAGCCCGATCCTCAACCAATCGATGACAAGGGGAGGGCAGCAATGAAACTCATGAGCTTTCTCGACCAGCGGCGCGCAAGCTATGGCGTGGTGAAGAATGATGGCGTCGTCGATCTCGGCCGACGTTTCGGGGCAGAGCATCCCACACTTCGTGCCCTTCTGACGCACGGGGCTCTCGCTGATGCACAACGAATCGCCAAAAGCGAAGCGCCCGACTATAAGCTCAGCGCCATCAGCTTCCTGCCGGTTATTCCCGATCCCGCGAAGATTCTCGCAATCGGGCTCAACTACGCGGACCATGCGGCTGAAGGCGGGCACAAACCGCCAACCAAGCCAGTTGTCTTCGTGCGTTTTGCCGACAGCCAAGTCGGCCACGAACAGCCGATCGTGAAGCCGAGGGAGTCCGACAGTTACGACTATGAGGTCGAACTTTGCATCGTCATCGGCAAGCGAGCGCGGCGCGTTGCAGCAAAAGATGCCCTCGGTTACGTCGCGGGTTACACGATCTACAACGACGGCTCCGTGCGCGATTGGCAACGGCACGGCTCCCAATTTACGCCGGGCAAGAATTTTCCCCAATCAGGCAGCGTCGGTCCCTGGATGGTCACGAGCGACGAGCTGCCGGATCCCTCCAAGCTCAAACTAACGACAAAACTCAACGGAATTCTGCTTCAGAACGGTAATACCGAAAATCTCATCTTCCCGGTTCCCGAGCTGATCGCCTACTGCTCGACGTTTACCACGCTTGAGCCGGGCGACCTCATACCGACCGGAACGCCAGCAGGCGTCGGTTTCACCCGCAAGCCTCCCATTTTCATGAAACCTGGCGACGTCGCGGAACTCGAGATCGAAAAGATTGGCGTACTTCGCAACAGGGTCGTTGAAGGCTGACTTTCCGTCAGGCTGTTTCGCCTCGATGGAGCGATGATGGCGCAGGATACGATCTGCAAAAATGGCGCGTCCGCCGCCACTCATTGGAGCGTGGTCCTGATCGCCGTAGGGGCGGGTGTCGTCGCTGCTTTTCAGGTGGGAAAGGCGCCGGCGGCACTTCCCACCCTGCGTGCTGAACTTGGCTTGAGCCTCTTTGCGGCCGGGTGGGTAATCTCGCTCTTCAATGTGATGTCCGTGATCGGCGGCATGGCAGCCGGCGCCATTGCAGACCGGTTCGGCCACAGGCGCGCCACGCTTGCCGGCCTCGGTTTGATTGCTGCGGCCAATATCCTCGGTGGTTTTGCGCCGAGCGGCCCCGTGATTTTCGCGAGTCGCCTTGTCGAGGGTATGGGATTTCTCGCGGTCATCGTTTCCGTTCCGTCACTCATCATTCACGTGGCGGCACCACGCGATCTGAAGCTCGTTCTCGGTCTATGGGGCTGCTACTTGCCGGTGGGTGCGGCGCTTATGATCCTCGTCTCCCCGATCGTCCTTGCAGCGCTTGGCTGGCGCGGGCTTTGGTGGGCCAACGCGTTGGTTACGGCACTCTATATTGTCGCCCTCGCGAGGGCGACGGGGACGGCGCCGATCCAGCCCGCAGCACACCCTGGCGAAGGGCGCATGCTCTGGCTAAGCATGAAGCGCACCATGACAAGTGCTGGCCCGGTGGCGCTCACCCTCTGCTTTCTCTTCTATTCCGCCAACTGGCTTGCCCTCGTCGGCTTTTTGCCGACGTTCCTTATCGAGCGACGTGGCTTGACAGGTGGTGTCGCCGCAGCCTTGACCGCTCTCGTGGTCGTTGCCAACGCGAGCGGAAACCTCGCAGGTGGTTGGCTTTTGAGCCGCGGTGTCCGGCGCTGGCGGCTCGTCGCATTCGCGCATCTTGCGATGGCGTCGGCGAGCGTCGCAATTTTTTCGACCGCCCTTCCGGACGAGGCCCGTTATCTAGCGTGTCTATTGTTCTCCGGCCTGAGCGGCGTGCTGCCTGCATCCGTTTTCGGCGGTGTGCCCCTGCACGCACCGTCGTCAGAGCTGATTGCGACGACAAACGGCCTCATCGTTCAAGGGGCCAATCTTGGTCAAATGGTAGGCCCGCCGATATTGGCCATCCTTGTCAGTCGCCTCGGCGGTTGGGAGGCATCGCCCATCTTCATCGTCGGCGCCTCGACCCTTGGATTGGGATGCGCCCTGTGGCTCGGGGCGCTCGAGCGGGCCAGAAATATATGAAATATCAATAATATACGAAAGAACGCCGATTGCCGTTCATGACCGAGTTTGGCACACTCGTCATCGGCTGCGCTACGCCCGCGTAGCTCTCGCGCAATCGTAATAAGGATTGGAATGTCTTCATGTGCATGCGGCTAGGATCGCGGCGGCACGTTGTTCTGCTCGTCGTGACACTGCTCGGCTCCGCATTTTTTCTCGCTGCGTGTTCTGATGCCTTGCATGGTCACGATACTGCCACATCGGCCGACGCTGCATTACCCACTTATCACGTCGGCGACAGCCTGACATTCGAAGAAAATGGCGATGAGCAACCCAATTTCGTGACGGCGATTCAGAACGATCGAATCTATTGGATCGACAATAGCGGCACCCGATGGATTACGTTCGCCGATCCGACGATCCCGCCACTCACGGAGATTCCCCGCCCGGATCGGCCGTCGTACTTGAGGTTTTTCTCACCGGAGAAACCAACAATCTTCCCACTCGAGGTTGGCAAGAAGATCACATACACCGTTACCTTGAGCCGGTCGGACGCAGCGACACCGTATAGCGAGACGGATAGCTGCGAGGTTCACGCACCTCGGCAGATGACCGTCGAAGCCGGCACGTTCGACGCCTGGGAAATCGTCTGCGATCGAAACGGCATGATCGATACATATTATTACGCGCCGAAGATCGGTGCGGTTGTGCTCAAGCGGCGCGAAGCACCGGGGGCAACACGGCGGCTGACCCTCACCGATTATCACAAGGCGCAGCCGAGTCCGGATCCGGGCAGCGCCACGGAACTCGCTCAATCGGCCGGAGAATCGCAATCGCGTGCCGCAGCACCGGGAGGGGCTGCGTCCGCGCCACCGACCGCCGCTGCCTCCCCGGCGCAATCCGCTTCGGCATGGAATCCCGTCACCCCGAACGCCTGGCCGCCAACGGTGAACGTGAAGTCGGACCCAAACCACGCGGAATCGGTACCCGGAAATTCGACGACTGCTCCCATAAAACCAGGCACAGGCGCCGCCACCCCGGCAACGGGGACATCAGGCGCAGAGGCCACCTCCGCGCCCGCCGCGGCTGGCGTGGAATCTCAAGTGGCGGCGTCCGCTGGGGAGGCAGTGACCAACGCCCCGCCAGCGCCGACAAGGGTCGCTACCGCCGTCACTGCGCCAACGCCGAGCACCACAATGCATGCACCGCCGTCTGGCCAAATCCGGACCGAGTCATCGGGTGGCGGCGGTGGAAAATTCGTGGTGCAGCTCGGCGCTTTCCCAACCTACAACGAGGCGAATCAAAACTGGCAGGCGATGCGCGCACGCATACCCCAGACCCTCGGCGAATACAGTCCCCAGGTCGAGGAAATCAGGACCGGCAACGGCAAACAACTCATCCGGCTCATGGTTGGCCCCTTCGATGGCGCCGGCGATGCGCGCAAATTGTGCAATGAGCTTCAATCGGCCAAGCAGGATTGCTGGGTACGACAGGCATCGTGACGATTGTGCCGCTTACAATATGTAAAATGCGTCCTCGATGGCGGCGAGCGGCCAGCGCCCCGCTTCGAAGAGCCGCCGCTTGACGGCAAATGGATGCGTCTCTCCCGTGCCTGCGGCAATCGCGAGGGCAGCCTGATAGCACGCTTGCGTGGCAGCACCCGCAGCGGCGGCCGCGATTGCCTGATGGCCCGTACCCGAACGAAGGGCAGCGATTAGAGCCATGCCAAGCACAGTGCCGGTTGCCTCGTTCGTCACGCGCGTAAGAGCACTTATCAAGGCTCCCATCTCATGGTCCTTGGCCGCTCGAGCAAGAAGCGCCTTGCGCACTTCCTCCTCTCCGTGCCACCAGCGTCGATCCCAATGTGGATCGCGAACAATTCGTTCGGTATCGATCCAATCCCTGGCCGGCGCAACGCGCATGCCGGTAATTCCAAGGCGTTCGAGATACCGTTCGACTTCGGTGCGCTCGCTTTCGAGGAGCGGCTCACCGGCGGCGGCAAACCACGAGATCGTACGAACCCGTGCGGCAAAGCGATCGACGTCGGCGAGTGCCGCATCGGTCATTGCCGTACCGTCCCTCATGTTCTAGGCGTCGTATTGCCGCGCTGCTCCCGCCAGAGTCCGAGCTTCTCCTGGACCGGACGTTCCGAGAAGCTGAAAAGGACGGAGTCGCTGCCGGCCTCGTGCGTGTACCAGTGCCAGCTCGGTACGACGAATATATCGCGCGGGCCCCATTCGAGTGCTGTGCCCCCGACCACGGTTCGGCCGCGTCCTTCAACGCATGCGAAGGTGATTCCGTCCGTCGACCGATATGGGGTCCCCGCAAATCCCTTGGGCATAAGCTGCATGAAAGTTCCCATGGTCGGCATCGCGTAATCCCCGTTGATGGGGTTGACGTAGCGCACCTTGAGGCCCTGGCATGCATCGCACTCGCCCGTCCGCCGCAGTTTCTCGAGCGCCTCGCGTGTGCGTGCGTAGGGATAGTTGAAGACGGGCGAGCACTTGCCGTTGCCACGGTAGCCGTCGGGAACGATGCCCTCGCCATAGCGGGCGAGCGCGTCGCCTTCCGGCCGTGAAATGGGTTGACGTTCCTCCGGGTAAGGCTCCATGAAAGCCGAATTGAGGAAGTTGACGAGCGGTAGATCCAGCCCGTCCATCCACACCATCGGCGCATCGCTCTCATTGCCGTGATCGTGCCAAGTCCAGGGCGGCGTGATCACGAAATCTCCTTCGGACATGACGGTCCTCTCGCCATCGACCGCCGTGTAAGCGCCGTGTCCCTCAAGGATGAAGCGCAATGCGGACGCGGCGTGACGGTGGCTGCGCGCGATTTCGCCAGGCAGGATCAACTGAAGGCCCGCATACATGTTCATCGTGATGCGGGACATGCCGCGCAGCGCCGGGTTCTCGAGAATGAGCACGCGCCGCTCCGCCTCCTCGGCACTGATAAGACCGCCTGATTCCATGATGGCAGGGCGGATTTCGTTGTAGTGCCAAATCGCCGGCACCTCGACCACTGTCGGCTCTTTTGGAACGAGGCCCTTCAGGACTTCCCAAAGGGGCGCCAGGTTGTCCTTGGCAATTCGCGCGTAGTAGGCTTCCCGCTCGGGGGTGCGTTGCGGTTGGACTTCCATGTCCCGATCCTCCGAAGAACACGCGACAGCGCACATCCCTTTCGCGCGGGTGTACGCCAAATAATTACACAAGAGCCGCTCGAGAGCCTATCCCGAATCGGCCGCGCAATCACGCAAGACACCCGAATCGATGCCGCTCGCCATCCGGCAAGTCACACGAGCGGCTCGGTATTGAAGGCCTCGAGGTCGGTCGAGAGCTCAGTGAATTTGCTTCTAAACTCACGTTCCATTTCCGCCGTCAGCGTTTCGGCCGTCCAGTCGGCATCGGGGCTTGCAAGGCTCGCCACCGGGCGAGGTTGCGAAAAGAGGAATATTTCGCGGCCGCGCACGCCGAAAAGCTGACCGGTGATTTTCTGGGCGGCAGGCAAACAGAGGTAGTTCACGAGATTCGCCACATGACGGGCCGATATCTTGAGGGCGCGGGCCTTGTACAGGGCCTGGGCGTCATTGGCAGGCTTTATCGCATCGGTGACGCGGGTCGCTGCAAACGGGGCTATCGCGTTGGAGGTGATGCCACTTCTGGCTAGATCGAGGGCCGCCACGCGCGAGAGTGCGATAAGCCCGCCCTTGGCGCTCGCGTAGCTCGCTTGCCCGTAATTTCCGTAGATACCGGCACTCGACACGATATTGACGATGCGACCCCAGACTCCACCCCCGCGTCCGATTTTGGCCGCTTCGCGCATGAGAGGTGTCGCTGCCGCCATCAAGTAATAGGCGGCCGAAAGGTTGTTCCGCAGCACCGCATCCCAGGAACCCGGCTCGCCCTTGAATATGAAGGCATCGCGCAGGATCGCGGCGTTGTTTACAAGGATGTCGATGGCGCCGAATTGCTTTGTGGCAAGCCCGACCGCAGCAAGGGCGGCCGACGGGCTCGCGATGCTTTCCGTGAACGCCACGGCACGAGCGCCAAGACTTTTGACGACGGCTCGTGCGATTTCCGGATCCGCACGCATTCCGTCGATGCCGGCGCCGTTGTCCGCGACGATTACGGCGGCACCATGCGCGTGAAGTGCCTCGGCGATCGACTTGCCGATCCCTCTCCCGCCTCCGCTGACGAGTGCTACTCTGCCTTCCAGCTCATTGGTCAAGGTTTGGATCCTCCCTGGATGTTCACGCGGGCTAGAGTCGCCCGGTTAGCCGCCATGCCCGACGGAGCAACCTTCTGATCGGCGGCCAATAACCAACTGGCGGTGCGAAGCAATCGAGAAACGCGAGGCTCCCGTTGGCCCACAAATCGGCCTTGCCTTCCGTCATCGCCGCAAGGCACGCATCGACCGATTGCCGGGCAAAGAAATGCCGCTGAACAATGGCCTTGCAATCGAGCATGCCAAAACGCCGATTGTCATGGTTCTGCTCGAAGAATAGGCCATTCGGTGCGATAAGCGACGCAATGCCCTCGCAGTATCGACCAATTTGCGGCGCCGACATCTCGGACATCGAAAGCGTGTTTATCGCGAGATCGAAATGCAGCCCGCTGTGCACCAGGGAATCGAAGAGGTAATTGGGCAGGAGGACGGCATTCGCGCGATCGATCAGCGCGCCAAGATCGTCGCCGGTCGCGACGGGGATCGGTTCATTCCTGGCAGCGAGCAGCAAATAAAGGCCGGAGAACAGAAGTGCTTCCGGCAAATCGCAGATCACGTAGATGGAATTGGGAAAGATTCCACGAAGTGCGGCCGCGAACCCCCCATAGCCGCCACCGATCTCAAGTATTCGTAACGGCGTTTCGCGTTTTCTAAGCCAGCCGATGACGCCTGCCTCGTATAGCACGTTGATGCGTTCCTGGTAGACATAGGTGTCGTGATTGACCACGACTCCGCCGCAATCCACGCCGATCTCGCCGAGCATGCGCGGCGGGCAAAAGACCAGGTCCTTCGGAAGGTGCCGCGTATGCCGTAGCCAAAATCTTCGCCAACGATCCGATTTCTTCGCGTAGGTCCTCACGCGCTCGTCTAGTTCCGCAGGAATCGACCTTACCGAGTCGAGCCCCTTCGCAGTGGATAACGCCATGAGGCTGTAACCTGAGAAGACCTGGGTCCAAAATCGAAGACGATTCAATACGTCGTATCCACCGTCGCGGACGTGACGATAAGCCTTCAGGAAATCGTTGTCGGCATCGGCGCGCCAATTCGCATCTGGCATGCAGAATCGGGAATCGAGACCATGGTCGAGGATGTAGGACTCCCGTTGTTCGACAATCCGGACAATCGCACGGCGCAGTTGGTCCGCGCGCTCGAAGTCGCGGCACCCGATATCGTTTCCGTCCGCCGCGAGCACAGGCATGCAGGACGCGCTCATGCCATGTCGACCCTCATGCTCATGAGTTGGAGCCCTTCATACGCCGAGATAACGATGCTGAAGCTCGATGGCGTTGCGCAGGTCATCGCTCGCACCCGACCAGACCACGCGTCCCTTCTCCAGGATGTAGTGGCGATCTGCCATGCGAGTGAGTGCATCCACATTCTTGTCGATGATCAGAATCGATTGGCCCGCAGATTTGAGCCGCGTGAGGACGCGCCATATTTCGGTGCGAACGAGCGGGGCAAGGCCCTCCGTCGCCTCATCGAGGATGAGGAGCCGCGGGTTCGTCATTAGCGCGCGTCCGATTGCAAGCATTTGCTGCTCACCGCCGGAAAGCAGAACGCCCATGCTTCCCAGTCGGGTACGGAGCGGGGGAAAGAGTTCGAGGACAGCGTCGAGCGTCCACGGCTCCGGCCTGCCGGTCCGATTTGCCGCCGTCGCCACAAGGTTCTCGCGCACCGTCAGATTGGGAAATATCTGACGCCCCTCGGGCACGAGGCCGAGGCCAAACCGCGCTGCACGAAACGCCGGCAATCCGTGAATTGGCTTACCGTCGAAAAAAATCTCACCGCCCTTGAGTCGCATCAGGCCCATGACCGACGCGATCGTCGTCGTCTTGCCCATCCCGTTGCGGCCGAGCAACGTCACGACTTCACCGTCATGTACATCGAAGGAAACGCCGAAAAGAACCTGACTCTCGCCGTAACTCGATGCAAGGGACACGACCTTGAGCATCACCCCACCTCATCGGCGCCAAGATAGGCTTGACGAACGTCGTGGTTGGCGCGAATGGCGTCGGGCTTGCCTGTTGCGATGACGCGGCCGTAGACGAGGACGGTGACGCAGTCCGCAAGTGCGAAGACGGCGTCCATGTCATGCTCGATGAGCACAATCGTCAGATCGCGTTTGAGCTTTGCAAGCAGGCGCACCATTTGTGCCGAGTCCTCCGGCCCCATGCCCGCCATCGGCTCGTCGAGCAGCAGCAAGCGCGGCCCGGTCGCAAGCGCCATGGCGATTTCGAGCGCCCGCTTCTCGCCATGGGAAAGAATGGCCGCCGGGTCTCCAGCCCGGGCCGCGAGACCTACACGCTCGAGGATCTCGCTCGCGGGGCCGAGAAGTGCCCGATCGATTCGCGCCGGGCGCCAAAAACGGAAGCTATGCCCGGCGTGTGCCTGGACAGCCAGGGCGATGTTTTCGAGTGCTGTAAATTCACGAAAGACACTCGTGATCTGGAACGAGCGCGCCAGCCCTCGGGCTGAACGCACGAAGGCAGGAAGCGACACGATATCCTCGCCCGAAAATCGTATCGCACCCGAGTCCGGCCTGATCTCACCGGCGAGTTGCGCGATGACGGTCGTCTTTCCGGCACCATTCGGCCCGATGATGGCGTGAAGTTCTCCTTCCGGAATCGAAAGAGAGACTTGGTCGGTCGCCAAGAGTCCGCCGAAACGCTTGGTGAGGCCGGCCACGGCGAGAAGCGGTTCACCCATGGCCTGTCTCCATTCGCGCACCTGCGGCAAGTCCAATGATGCCGCGCTTGGCGAACAATACGACGAACAGGAGAATAGGTCCCAAAACTGCCTGCCAATGCGCGGTCGCGCTCGAGAGTCCATGCTCGAGAACCAAATATGCGACGGCGCCGAGCACGGGGCCGAGCAGTGAACCCATCCCCCCAAGGATGACCATCACCATGATTTCGCCGGACCGCGTCCAATGCATGATCGAAGGGGAGACGAAGAGCGTGAGATTCGCCAGCAGCGCACCCGCGACACCGCACATCGCCCCCGAGATCACGAACGCAGTGAGTTGATAGCGAAAGGTCGGGAAACCGATCGCCGCCATGCGCCGAGCATTCGACTTGGCGCCCCGAATCACCATGCCGAAACGGGACTCGACAATGCGGTAGCCGATGAGGAGGAACAGCGTCAGGATAGCCAAGACAAGGAAATAGAGCGTGACCGGGTCGTCGAGATCGATGAGCTTTGCAAAACCGCTGTGCATTCGGATGTTCAAGCCGTCGTCGCCGCCATAGGTATTCACGCTGACGCTGAGGAAATAAATCATTTGGCTAAATGCGAGGGTGATCATGATGAAATAGACCCCGCTCGTTCGTAACGAGATGGCGCCTATCAGGAACGCCACCAAGGCGGACGCGCCAATTGCAAGGCCAAATTGCACGAACCCATCGTTAATGCCATAAAAGCTCAAAATGCCGACCGAATAGGCGCCGATGCCGAGGTAGGTCGCATGGCCAAAGCTCACCATCCCGCCGTAACCGAGGATGAGGTCGAGGCTGAGAGCCGCAATCGCGAAGATCATGATGCGTGTGAAGAGATCGACATAGAAGGGTTGGCCGAAAAAAGCTGAGGCCAGGGGAATGGCGGCGAGCAGGACAAGCCCAATCACGGTCGCGGTCGTTCTGCGAGCGAGTTTCATTTATTACCGTCCACGTGGCGGAAAAAGGCCCTGGGGCCGGAAGAAGAGCACAGTCGCCATCAAAATATAGATGAGCATTGATGCAAGCGCCGGCCCGGCATTGGCCGCGGTGGCAGTTGAGAGCACTGTCGCAAGGAGTGGGCGCAGAAATGCGCGCCCCAAGGTGTCGACCACGCCGACGAGAATGGATGCGACGAGCGCCCCTCGAATCGAACCGATTCCGCCAATGACAATGACGACGAACGCGAGAATCAAGACCCCATCGCCCATTCCCGATTCGACCGTGAAGATCGGCCCCGCCATCAGGCCCGAAAGTGCGGCGAGCGACGCACCGAGAGCGAAGACAAGGGTGTAAAGCAGCCTGATGTTAATGCCGAGTGCTGCGACCATCGCCCGGTTGGAAGCACCGGCCCGGATGAGCATGCCAACGCGCGTGTGGCTCACGAGATAATAGAGGAAAAAAGCGACAAGGAGGCCGACGGCGATGATTGCCAGGCGATAGGCCGGATAGGGAGCGCCTGGAAGGATTTCGACCTGACCCGCGAGAAAACCCGGCACTGCCGCGTAAAGCGCCGTTGGCCCCCAGAGGATTCGAACCATTTCATTGAAAAAGAGGATCAGCCCGAACGTGGCGAGAAGCTGATCGAGATGATCGCGGCCGTAGAGTGCACGAAATACCGCGACCTCGATAGCGACCCCAACGATGAGGGCGCCGAAAAGGGCAGCACCCACCGCAAGCACAAACGACCCCGTCGTCTGAAATACCCACGCGCACAAATAGGCCCCAATCATATAGAGCGAGCCATGGGCCAAGTTGATCAGATTCATGATCCCGAACACGAGCGTGAGTCCGGCCGCCATCAGAAACAGCATGACGCCGATCTGTAGGCCATTGAGCGCCTGTTCGAGGACAAGAAGCGGGTGCATTCGCGAATCGAGTTCCTTACCGCGGTTTATTGTGTGTCTGCCCACCCTTGCCGGCACGCCGCACGCAAACCCTGGCCGCCCGCGAAAGTGCGACACGAGGCGGAGGATTGCATATCCAAATCAACAGAAGATAGCGCGAAGCGGTGATGTCGGTTCCCCACCCCTCGCCTCGCACCGGGTGAGATCGGCGCAGCCACGCTCGCCCCCAGCCAACCACTCCCCATTTGGGAGAGCGGGAACCGCAACAAGCGCTCCGCAATTCGATAGCATTCGACATCGAACTTTGGTGCGCGCCCCTTACGGCATCTTGCACTCTTGGTAATAGGAGTCCTTATGATCGGTGAAGACCACGCTTTCAATCTTACGGACGAGGTTTCCGTCTGGGTCCTTCCCGATCTTGAAGAGATAGAAATTTTCGATCGGTATGTGATTGGTATTGTATTTGAACGGCCCCCGGACCGACGGAAAATCGGCCTTCTCCATCGCCGCGATCATTCCTTTCTTGTCCGATAGGTCGCCCTTCACGGCCTTCACGGCACTATCGATCAGGAAAATCGCGTCGAAGCTTTGTGCAGCGTAATATGACGGGTAATAGTTGTATTTTTTCCGGAATGCCGCGACAAATTCCTGACTGCGCTCATTCTTCAGATCGGGCGTCCAAAATCCGGCTTCGTAATTTCCCGCCGCGGCTTCACCCAGGGCCGGCAGCGTCGTCTCGTCCGCCGTGAAAACGGAATAGAGCGGAATCTTATCGCGCAGACCCGATTGGGCGTACTGTTTGATGAACTGAATGCCCATGCCGCCAGGATAAAAGACGAAGACCGCCTTCGGCTTGGCAGCACTTATCTGGCTGATTTCCGCCTGGTAGTCGGCCTGACCCATCTTGGTGTAGACCTCGTCGACGATCGTGCCCTTGTAGTAGCGCTTGAAGCCCGCGAGCATGTCCTTGCCCGCGGCGTAATTCGGCGCCATCAGGTAAATGTCTGACATCTTCTCGTCGTTCATGAACTTGCCCATCGCCTCCGGCGTCTCGTCGTTCTGCCAGGAGGTCGAGAAGAAATTCGGCGCGCACATTTCGCCCGCGACCTCGTGGGGGCCGGCATTGGCGCTGATCAGGATGGTCCCGGATTTGATGACCGGCTGATAGAGCGCGAGCAGGACATTCGACCAGATGATGCCCGTAATGAAATCGACGTTGTCCTTTTTGAGCATCTCTTCCGCGACTTCGCGGCCGACATCCGGTTTGAACTGATCGTCGCCATATATGATTTCGGCGGGTAGGCCGCCGACCTTGCCGCCGAGCATATCGAGCGCCAAATCGGCAGCGTCCTTCATATGTTTGCCGATGATGCCGGCCGGGCCGGACAGGGTCGTGATATATCCGATCTTGACCTTATCGGCGGCCAATGCGGGTGCGGCAAGGACGGAGAATGCCGAAATCGCCGCAATCAATCGCTTTCTCATATCGAGCCTCCCGGAATTTTTTCATTGGCCATGGCGCGCGATAGTACCTGACCTCCAGGGACCGGCAAACGGCTTTCGGGCGGCTTAGCGAGACCGAACATCGGCGTGCGATTACCGGAATGCGGGTAACACGGTTTCGACGAACTTCGCCATTTGGTCCTTGACGAGGCCGTGGGGCTTGTTGCCCACGTTGAAATAAAGAATGACCTCCTCGATCCCCGCCGCCTCGACGTTTTTTAGCGTTTCAACGATCTTCGCGGGCGGACCGAGCAGGATCGATTTGTCCCCCAGCGCTTCCTTGCGCATGCCGTCGAGAATTTCGACGATTCTCATGAAGTACTGCATCGTGGGCGGTGCCTTCGATGGGTCCTTCGGGAAGGCCGGCAGAACGCAATGCCTGAAATAGCTCATCAATGTCTCACGGCCATAGTCTTCCTCGGCCGGCGTGTCCGCGATGTGGATGAAATAACTGCACATGGCCTTCTTCGGCGCCGTGCCATGCTTTGCGCACGCCGCGCGATAGGCTTCGACCGCCATCGCAAGATCGCCGAAGGTCATCGCCGCGGCAAACGGTGCGAAGATGATGTTGAGGCCCTTCTTCGCGGCGATTTCCATGCTCGAGCGCGAGAAGCAGGCGATAAAGAACGGAATGGGGTTCTGAACCGGCCGCGGCGTGATCGCCATGTCTTTAATGTCGTAATATTTGCCCTTGTAGGACCAATGTCCCGGCTCGTTCCACGCTTTGAGCAGGACCTCGACCCCTTCCGTGAAGATCTCGATCGACTCCATGAAATTGGCGCCGAAGGGCTCGTACTCGCGCCTGTCATAGCCTCGGCCGGCTGCGAAATCGACGCGTCCGCCGCTGATCAAGTCGAGCGTCGCCCATTCTTCGGCGACATGGAGCGCGTGGTGGAGCGGAAGGACCGAAACGGCGGGCGCCAAACGCACGCGCTTGGTAAGCGGGACGATGCTCGCGAGGAGGGTGCCGGGTCGAGAATTGACCCCGAGCGAGTCGAAGTGATGCTCCCCGATCCAAACCGAATGCATGCCGAGCTGATCCGCATAGATTGCCTGGTCGCGGATATCGAGGATGAAGCGTTCGGCCGTCCTCGGATTGTTGGGATAGTGATTGTCGCTGAGCGTGAAATAACCGAAATCCATAGAAGTGCTCGAAAGGTAAGGAAGGTGGATGCAAATATCGCAACCGCGCCGACTTGTCGATGGAAAGGGTGCGGAGCCGGGCCGCATTCCCGGACGACCCGCGCCTGCCTCGATTGGCCAAGTTCCGCCTCTTTACCAAACGTCAAACCCTCATCGGTAAGTTCGCTGCCTAATGCGCGATAGCGCGCGAAAGCTCGCCGATCGGTGGCCCGGCTCGATGACCCGTGAAATGACCCGCTCTGCGCACCATTCATCCCCAATCGGTTGCGAGGAGGATTCCATCGATTGGCGGACCGCCCACGAGTGGTTGAGCCGCCTCGCCGCCATGCCAAATGTTGCGAATGCGGAAGACGCAGCGGATGAAATCATTTGCCGATTGCTCAGCCAGCTCGGCTATGCCGCCATTGCAAAAGCCTGGAGCCGCGTCCACAAGGACCCGGATACGCCCTGACGGCGTAATAGTGCCGCTCACAGCCTACTGGGCAATACCCGCATAACATTGCCGCGGGGGCCGATCTAACGTCTCGGCGCTCCGCGGGTCGATCCCGGCTTGGGTCCAAATCAAGAACACATTATCCTTTTGCTCTGGCGGCTTGGCCCCTGGAACGCTATACCCACGACCCAAGGGCCGGGGCTGTCCCCTGTCCGGCTCCAAAAGGCTCTGATGGCGGATCGAGCCACCCGCGTGGGTGAGACATTGGCCTGACAACCAGCTAGGATTGCGAACCTGATGACGAACTTCGATCTCGACCTTTTGCTGATCAACCCGAGCGGCCGGCAAGAAATATATCAGAAGCTCGGCGACGATCTAACGGCGGTCGAGCCGCCATTGTGGTGCCGCCTTATCGCAGGATATGTCCGAGACCGAGAATATTCCGTCGAGATCATCGACGCGGATGCGGAAGGCTTGGGACCCGAGACCGTTGCGGCCAAGGTCCAGGCTCGGCGGCCCCGTCTTGTGGGCATGGTTGTATTCGGCCATCAGCCTTCAGCATCGACCCAGCAAATGGCTGCCGCGGGTCCCGTCTGCCGTGCGATCAAAGGTGTCGCACCGGGTCAGAAGATCATCATCGTGGGCGGCCACGTCGCCGCGTTGCCAGAGCGCACGCTTCGCGAGGAAGCGGTGGATTTTGCCTGCAACGGCGAAGGGCCGGTCACGGTCGAGGAGCTTCTTGCGGTCTTGCGCGGGCCCGAACCGCACGATTTTTCCAAAGTCCAGGGTCTCGTGCATTGGAGTGGAGACGAAATTCGGAATAACCTTTCAGCTCCGCTCATCCGGGATCTCGACAAGGACCTGCACGGGAACGTGTGGGATCTCTTGCCGATGGCGAGGTACCGGGCGCACAACTGGCAATGCTTCGGCGATCTTGCGTCCCGACAGCCCTACGCGTCGATCTACACTTCGCTCGGCTGCCCCTATAAATGCACCTTCTGTTGCATCAACGCGCCGTTCGGCGCCAATCGCTATCGTATGCGCAGCCCGAAGGCGGTCGCCGCCGAGATAGACCACCTCCACAACAACTTCGGGATCAAGACCTATAAGATCATCGACGAGATGTTCGTCTTGAACGAGCGGCACGTCCTCGCCGTTTGCGACGAGCTTATCGCGCGAGACTACGATCTGAATATCTGGGCCTATGCCCGTGTCGACACGGTCAAACCGCACATGCTCGAGAAACTGAGAAAGGCAGGTGTGCGGTGGTTGGCACTCGGCATCGAGTCGGGCAGCGAGCATGTCCGTGACGGAGCCGAGAAATCCTTCTCCCAAGCCGAGATCGTCGGGATCGTGCGCCAGATTCAAGAGGCGGGCATCAACGTTATCGGCAATTTCATCTTCGGGCTGCCCGACGACGATCTCGAGACCATGCGGGAAACGCTCGAACTGGCTGTCGAACTCAATTGCGAATTTGCGAACTTCTATTCGGCCATGGCCTACCCCGGCTCCCAGCTCTATCGCATGGCCGTCGAGCAGGGCTGGGCGCTACCGGAGCGATGGACAGGCTTTTCCCAACATAGCTACGATTGCCTGCCGCTCCCGACTGAGAAGCTGGCCGCGGCCGAGGTGCTCAAATTCCGCGACGAGGCGTTTCACAGATACTTCGCGAACAAGCGCTATTTGGACATGATGACCCAGAAGTTCGGCTGGGATACGCGCACGCATATCGAGGATATGGCCCGGCAGAAGCTTCGACGCCGGATTGTCGAGGAGTGGGAGGCCGGTGCCAGCACCCGCCGCGCCGAGCAACCGGCGGCGTGAGTAGCGCGCAGCACTTCCCCAGACGAGATTGCTTGGCGTCGCTCGATGTGCTTGTCCTCGCAGGCGGTCTCGGCACGCGCATCCAATCGGTGCTGGGCGACACGCCAAAGGTTCTCGCACCCATCGCCGGCAGGCCGTATCTCGCCATACTTCTCGATTGGCTCCACCAATTCGGTGCCGCGCGCATCGTGCTGGGTCTCGGGCATCGGTCCGAGGCCGTCGGAAGCTACCTCGCATCGACGCGGTTCGAAGGCATCACGATCGAGACCGTGGTGGAACCGGCCCCCCTGGGGACGGCGGGTGCGGTGCGTTTTGCGCGCGCAAGGCTCACAACCGATCCTGTCATCGTGATGAACGGCGATAGTTTTACCGCTGCGAACCTTTGCGCGCTCGTCGAGCATCACGGCACCGCCAGTTCTGTTGGCACTCTTCTCTGTGCTGAGGTCGCCGATGCCGGGCGATATGGCCGCATTCTCGTGAACGCAACCGGGCGCATTGAAGAATTCATCGAAAAGGATCCCTCATACCACGGTACTGCGTTGATCAATGCAGGCGTCTATTGCCTTTCGGGGTCGCTCCTCGACGAGATCGCGGCGGGTGAAGCGAAATCCATCGAGCGCGACGTATTTGCCAGGATGCCGGCGGGATCGCTCGCGGCATTCGTGAGCGGCGGAGCCTTCATCGACATCGGCACGCCCGAATCGCTTGCTCGCGCCGCCGATGTTTTCGCACAATCGGTCGGCTAGTGTGCGCGTGGATGGCCGGGCCAAGCCCGGCCATGACGGGGATAAGAGACACCCGCGCATCCTTTTTTCGCCAAGCGCGGGCTTGACCCGGGCATCCACGCCTTTCAACGGCGGAATCTCAGGATGATCAACATCGAAACGATCACGGCCGAGCGCATTACCGGTCAGGGTGCGGCAGCGATACTCACGACCGAGGATGGCCGATATCTCATGCAGTTGCGCGACCGTATCGAGGGCATATGGTTTCCTGGTTTCTGGGGGCTCTTCGGCGGCGCGGTCGATGCGGGAGAATCGCCCGAGTCCACGCTCCGGCGTGAGCTCAAGGAGGAGCTGGAGTTGGCACCGACGGAAATTCGCTACTATTCGCAAATCGTTTTCGATTTGCAGGATGCGGGATGCCGTCGGCGATTTTTCTTCGAGGTCCCGATTCACACGAGCGAGCTGCAGCACCTCACCCTTCATGAAGGTCAGGAGATGCGTCTCTTTAGCGTTTCAGAACTCTTCTCGGAGGGGACGACCGACCGGCTCGTCCCGTACGACGCGTTTGGAATTCTGCTGCATCTCAATCGGCGCCTTGTGCATGAGTCGAGATTCCTCCCCTGACCCGCGGCACCGCTCTGGTGTGGCGAATCCGAAATTCACGACATTTGGGGGCGAGACCGGGGGCGAATTTCGGATTCAAAGCCGCACCAGCCTCATTGAGGTGCGCTTAGGGCCTCATATTGGCTGATCATCTGTTCGACCGGCCCGATTGCGCGCACCCGGCCGTGATGCAGGACGATCGCCTTGTTGCACCACTTTCGAATGACGTCGTTGGCGTGGGATGCCACGACGAGGATGCTGGCCCGGGTCATGAAGGCATTGAGCCGTTCTTGGGCGCGCTGGAAAAACGCGGCGTCGCCTGCACCGATCATTTCATCCATCAAGAGAATATCCGGATGGACACTGGTTGAGATTGCAAATCCCAGGCGCACCATCATGCCCGAGGAATAGGTGCGGAGCGGCATGTATAGATAATTGCCCAAATCGGAGAAGGCCGTAATGTCCTCGACAAGGGCCGCGATCTGACGTTCACGCAAGCCGAGCAACTTGCCCCGCAGGCGAATGTTTTCGAAGCCGGTCGCTTCCATATCCAATCCCACCATGACGTCGAAAAGAGGCACGCGGCGGCCCTCGACATGGATTAGGCCGAGCACCGGCTCGTATATCCCGGCAAGTACCCGAAGCAGTGTCGACTTTCCGGCACCGTTGTGTCCGACAAGCCCCACCCGGTCGCCGTCATGGAACTCGAGGTTTACGTCTTCAAGCGCGTTGATCTGGACATGCTTGCCCCGATCGCCGCTGATGCGGCCCCCGACCGTCAGCCGCAGCAGGTCCTTGCGCAGTGAGCGCTGCTTCACGTCGTAGATCGGGAAACTGACGGCAACATTTTCGAGCCGGAGTCGAGCCATCCTTCGCCTCCTACAACCAGTAGGGCACGCGGGCGCGGAAGCGCGAGAAAAACAGAACGGTAAAGCCCCAGCCGAACAGAATGAGAGCGAATGTGCATTCCCAATTCAAAAGCGTCGGCAGCTTTCCGGTGAGTGGGGCGCTGATCATCTCGACGACGTGCGTAAGCGGATTGAGATCGGCGATCAACTGGCGATCGCCAAGTTGATCGCGCCGCCAGATGATAGGCGTGACATAAAACAATATGTTTAGCACACTTATGACAATTTGGGGAATGTCACGGTAACGCGTCGAGATCATGCCGACGACGCAGGGCACCCATGTGATGCTGAGCATGGCGAGTGGAAAGGTAACGAGGACGAGGGCTGTATTGACGTTGACAGGCACCTGGTAAATCGCGACCACCACCACGTAGACGACGAAATTGTGCCCGAAAACGATGAGATTTCGCCAGATCGTCCAGAGCATATAAAGAAAGATCGGCTGACGGATTTGCCGAATGAGCCCCGCGGATGCAATGAACGCCATCGCACCCTCATTGATCATTCCCGTGATCAAGTACCAGGTCATGAAGCCAAGACAAAGATGTGGCACGAAATCGTGCGTCGATATGTTGAAGATCAAGCTCCACAGAAGGCCGATCGCGGTGATGTTGATTCCCATGGTCAAGGTGAGCCAGAAGGGCCCGATCGTGGAGCGGCGGTAACGTTGACGCACGTCGTGCCAACCGAGCGCGGTCCACAGTCGCCAATTCAGCGTAGCCTCGAAGATATCGCTGAGACCGAGTCTAAGATCGCGCGCGCGCGGAAGCATGAAGGGCAGGGTCACTTTCGCAGGATGTTACCGGCAGGACTGGCCTTTTACCGTCTCCGCAAACCCGATGCAAGCCGGCTTGCCTGCCCATGAGACACCGGGAGGCTATTCGCCGCAGCCTGTCCGGCCGACCGGCTCCAGCAGTTCGGAAATTGACGCCGCCGCTCGCAATCCAGAGGGGGTTTCACGCCTGAAGTAGACGGCCCCCAACACGCCACCTTGCGGCCAAGCGTCGATATTCCTCAAAAGGCGGGCTGACAGGAAGGGGCGTAATCGATTGAACAACCGCGCGGCCAGCCGTGGTTTCAGCAGGAAGAGCCGCTGTCGACGAGCATTGAATAACAGAGGCCCAATTCCCCGCGGCACGCTCAGGAAACGACTGCCGGCGAAGTAGATGTCGCGGCCATCGCGGCCCGCCTTGACCAGGCACAACGCGTGACGAGGAATCGTTTCGTCGTCCGAACGAATACGATCCGGCGCCTCGACAAGTCTTCGATGAAACCTTGCCACCTCGTGCGAGGGCTCGTTACGTGCCGCGAGGTCGAAGTGTGCCGCCGCCTCGCGCGAGCGATCGAGTGCTACAAGCGCTCTACCCAGGTCGTAGTGGGCC
>DASPOR010000070.1 GCA_035625915.1 Alphaproteobacteria bacterium
AGGCGCTATTCTCCCAATGCGACCACCGACGACTTCATGCAATCTCGTATGAGTTGGCGGATTTGGATCGGTCAGCGCCGGCTAGGATTTCACAAGGCTGATCTGCGTGATGGGCTCGATGTCCGTATAGTTGGGCACATCGGCCTCGATAGCCGCCGCATGGTCTCGAAAAGCCGCTTGGAAGGCTTCCACAGAGTCGAAATAAAAATGTCCCATGGCGACATAGGTCGGAGGCGAACCCGGCGCGGCACCGGAGATGCCTTGTTCGACGACCGCCTGGCGGCATGCGGCCCCAAGTCTCTGTTGCAACATCGGCACGTGGAACTTGCAGTAGTAATCCATATTGAACCTACTCCCCTCGAGATTCGGGTAAAGAATGCTCACTTTAACGATCATCTCAACGTCCTCCATTCGCCGCGTGACGAGCTTTCAGTGCTAATACTCCGTAAAGAAATGCAAGATTCAAAAATGCGACAGTTAACACAGGGGTTGACACACGGCCTCTCCGTTAATATCAACTTAACAAAGGTTACTGGGTATTTGGGGATCGGTGCATATTTTGCACGTAATTAAGCGGCGGGCGTAAATTCTCGTCGCCAAAGGGTGTAGTATACGCGTATAGTAAACGACAAATGTGCGGCAAGTGGGGGCGGTATGAGGGTATCGTCAAGATACTTGATGTGGGCCGCATTGGTTGGGGGATTCGCGGCGACGGCTGCCACGCCGGCGCTTGCCGCGTCGCAAATCTATGAATATCGCATCGTGCATCCCGTCTATGGCGACATCGGGACCTACACGAACGTCGTCGAGAAAAAAGCCGGGGACGTGACGGACGTCCAGACCAAGCTCGACGTCGCGGTGAAAGTCCTGGGCGTTGTCCTCTATAGCGAGGCGGCCGTGCGGAGCGAGCATTGGCAGGGCGGGCGGCTGATATCGTTCCACAGCGTCACCGATACCAACGACCAGAAAGTGGAAGTGCGGGGCGAGGCTAATGGCAATAGCTTCGTCGTCACTTCGCCATCCGGAACGGTTGTTGGACCGGCCGACGTCCATCCGTCGAACCCATGGTCCATCAACGTGTTGAACACGAACATGATGATGTCGGCGAAGAGCGGCAAGCTCTATACGGTCCAGTTGCGGAGTAGGGAAGTCGAGGACGCCCGCGCGGATGAAAGCGGGCGGAAGGTGCGTCAATACGAGATCGACAGCGATACGCGGCAATTCGTTTGGCTTGACGACCACGGTGTCCCCGTTGCGTTTCGAACCGAAGAAGGCGAGGCCGCAATCGATTTTCTTTTGATCCGTTATCCTTCGGGAGAGCCGGGGCTGTGGCTCGATGCACCGCCGGGTGTCAGCGCCGCGGCGGCATCATCGCCCCGTTTAGTGGCCGGCCAGGCGTTCCAAGCGTCCTTCGGACATTGAACACGCGTGTGGCGAAGCCGAAATTCGTCACATCTAAGCGCAGAACCGTGCGCGCGAGTTGCGGGATCGCCGCTGATTTGGCCGTTTAGCCCACGCGTTTCGGCGCCGTCAGAATTGGGCATCCATGCGGACGTCCATCATTTCCCGTCATTGAACAAATCATAAATCCAAGCCGTGACTGAAAAATCCGAATGCGCGGCAACAAGCATAAAAGTGATGACGAGGATGACAATGGCGTTGCCGATGATCACGACCGCTAGCCCTCGCCAGAAATTCGGCCAGAATTTTCCAAGTTTTCCGACGGTCCCCCGAACGGCTTCGTCCTTCGTGGCCTCGATTTCGTCACGAAGGTAGGTACGCGCAAAGCCGGCATACCATTCCTCTGCGCGCTTTTCCTTGGCGACAAAATAGCTCTCGGGCTTGTCGAGGAACCATTCGGCAATCTGCGCCGCCGTGGGTTCGGCATCATGCTGGGACTGAAAATGGGCCACCCAGTCGATGCGATCCTGCTCAACGAGCGCGTATGTGAAAAGCGCCACTGCATCCATGTCGCCGTCGCCGTCGAACCCCCGGCGATCGCGCAGGTAATGGAACACCTCGTCCGCGGACTTGAGCGGCTTCAAGGCTTCCTTGCAGGGGCCGATGACCCCTTGGTTTGCATGCGCAAGGACAATGCACGAACGGCGCGCAATACCTTCTCGCGCCGCTCCGCCCAGGTTCTCCCCGTCCGGTCCAGCTTCCGCGGTCGAGGCGGCCTTACCCCAGCTCGAGCCATGCGCTCCCCCCGTTTGTTGATGCTAGGCTATCGCAAGTTTCGCGCTGAGGCGAGAGGCGCGATGGCTGGGCGGGGGCTATATTTGCACTCTCGCCCGGTGGGAAATCGACTTGGTGTGGGAAATCGACTTGGCGGCAGAAATTCAATCCGATCGCACCCTCCCCAAAGGGGGTGCTACTCCGGTCACCTTGGCCGACCTTTAAGGCGGAGATTATAGTTCTTGAACCGCTGCCAGCGAGGCCGGTGAGATGCGACGCGACGTTATTGCGATTGGATTGCTTCTTTGGGGCATCCTCCTGTTTGCCGCGCCGGCGCGCGCGTTTGACGAGAGTTATTCGTTCAGCGGGTTCGGCGAAGGCAACAGAACCTGCGAGGAATTCATTGCAGCGCGGCAAAAAGAACTGGTCGCGCGCGCCTCAAAGGGAGGTACCGAGAATGTCCAGTATACAATCGCCTATGCAGCCATCTACGCTTTCATCGAAGGCTGGGTCACGGCTGCGGACTTATTTCTGCCTCACACCTACAGCCTGTTCCCAAAGGGGTTGGAGCCCGCGATGATTTGGCTCGACAACTATTGTCGCGAGAACCCTTCGAAAAAGCTTGCTGCCGCGCTGCCGATGCTTTGGCTTGCTGCCTTTCCGGGACGCGAGCAGGCGGCACCCAAATAGATGTTGGCGGCACGCGCGACAGGGTCCCCAAGACTATCCGCCTGAGACGATAAATCGGGATGTGCCAAGAAGGGTGATTTCACCGGGCCGGAGATCCCTCAGTGGGGATTAGGAACTTCAATCCAGCCCGCCATGCTGATAAACTGGAAGCCGACCGTCGCGGCTCATCCGAGAATTTGCATTTCCGGGGGTGGAGCCATGCTACGCAAAATTGCAGACCTCATGGCTACCGACGAACTCGTAACGCTAACGCCGTCAGCCACGGTTTTCGACGCCGCTTGCGCTATGAAGGCGCGGAAGTGCGGCTCGGTCCTGGTCACGGTCGGCGGCAAGCTCAAAGGTATCTTCACGGAGCGCGACGTCGTGAATCGCGTGATCGCCGCCAAACTCGATCCGACGACAACGGCACTTGCCAAAGTCATGACTGAAAATCCCGACACGGTGACGCCGGACACACTCGCCGTCGAGGCGCTCAGGATGATGGAAGATGGCGGCTACCGTCATCTGCCGGTCGTTCGCCGAGGCCGCATCCTCGGCGTCGTCTCGCGCCGCGACTTCTACGGCGAGGAAAAGGCGGAACTCGAGAGGGAGCGCCAAATCTGGGAGCGGATCGGATAGCGGCATCGACGTCGATCCAGCGAAGCCCGACCACGCTCCGCGGCACTCAAGGAGAGTGCATGCCGCCGGCGGTAATCTGCGATCCCGACGAAAAGTGAAACGCGACCGCGCGGTCGGGCGGTGACGAGCCGTCCTGCGGACAACGTCGATACACCGCTAGTGAGGGAGGAGGGCCATGCCAACTTACATCGCACTTGTCACCTACACCGATCAGGGTATTCGTCGGGTCAAAGAGTCACCCAAGCGTCTCGATCAGGCGAAAGCGCTCCTCAGGGAGATGGGTGGGGAGTTCAGGTCGTTCTACATGACGATGGGCGGTTACGATATCGTTGTCGTTTATGAAGCGCCCGACGACGCCATCTCCGCACGGTTCACGTTGCTCCTCGGAAGTGCCGGATTTGTGCGCACGACAACGCTTAAGGCATTTCCCGAACAAGCATACCGGGAGATCATTGCCTCGTTGGCCTAGTGTGGCTAAGCCGAAACTCGCCACATCTGGGTGCGGCGCCTACCACGGCGTCCGCGTATCCCAACTTCATTACCGGGTCGGGATAGGCGCGAACGCGCGTCGAATTTCACGCGGCCCGCGCTTTTGCCGAGGGCGTTCTCCATTCGGTTGTCAGCGAATCCAATAACGGCGGTTGACGTAAACGTAGCGCGTGCCGCCACCCCAGGCGGACAATCCGATCAAGAAGCCCAAGTCATACCACCAACCACTGTTGGGGAAAGCATAGACCCGGACGTGAGTGAAGATGCCGACAATCAAGGCCAATGGCGCCACGAGACCGTGCACCAGCCCCATCAGCAGCCCCGGTTCGTCACCGGAGGTCGCCGGCGGAGGCTGGTAGGCGCAAGCCGAAAGCACGAGAACGAACGCCAAGCCAAGCGGAATTGTCCAGTTCGCTGCTACCTTCGCCATTGCCGCCCTCGCTGACCGTTTGCGACAGCATAGGTTTTAGCACGGTCTCGGGCACAATCGGTATCGAGCGACGCCAAGGGGCAAGCCTTGTCCCGCCCTCGATCTGTGCTGCGGGATGGTGCGAAAACGGGTGAATCGAAGAAATGGCCGCACCTCTATTGCGGTCGCAGCATCTCTCCCATTGCGGCGGTCATCTCTCGAGAAAAATCGGGCATTCTTTCGCGCAGTTGCCGTGCAATGCCGGCCAGCTTCGTCGCGACGAGTTTCGATTTGCCGATCATCTGAAACGCGCACTTGACCGTGATGTAGCCGCCATTTGTCTCGACAATCGATTTGAACTCGTCGACATACGCTGAGAGGCTTCCGCCGTCGAGGAGGATTTCGAGTGCGGATTTGGCGGGGTCCGTGAAATCATACGCAATGAAGTTCAACAACCGCAGAGCACGCGCTTGCGACGGGTCGAGTGCGTCCCATTTCTTCGGCCGCCTCAGGGCCTCCCAGTCGGCATCGGCCAGCGGCGGAAACTTTAGCGGGCTCGCGAAATTCACGGCGGCGACGTAGCCGCCGACCTGTCCAACGCGCTTCTCGATCCGGTTGGGGACATCATCCAAAACGCCACAATATTTGCGAGAGACGGGGAGCATTTGCGAGGGAACGCCGTCGGAGATGTCGTTCGTTTGGTGGACCGAGAACATGAGACCTGCTTGGTCAAGGGCCGCCCACATCTTATCGATCGCCGTATTCAAACCATGCTCGACGGCACGAGGATTGTTCCGCTCGCCACCGAGCGCGTCTTGCACATGGTACCCGCTATGCGACCAATGGACGATGTCAGCGGTTTGGCCACGTGGCATAAGCACGTCATCGCCCGAAAAAAGATCGGCATCCGTTGCCACCGGGTCCTGCGACAGCGGCAATTTACCTTCCTGTGCTGCCGCACGAATTTTTCTTGCTGTCGTTGTCGCGTAGGTTTCCCCCGTTTCCCTGGAAATTCCGCCGCGATAGTCCGTGCAATAAAATGTAATTCCCTTTGGCAGGAACCTTGCGATCTCCGATGTCCATGCCAGGCTGAAATCGCCTGGACCGCAACTGACGTCCAGGATTGCCGTCGGGGCGTTTTGCCTTATCGCCACCCTCTGCTCCGCGAAGCGGTGAAAAGCCTCGCGCATAAGGATCGACTGCATGAACTTTTGGCCGTTGCCCGCAGGCTTCAAGAACTCTGCAAAGCAGACGTCGTAGTCGCGGATTTGAGCCGATAACCCGTGCGTGCCACGAAGGCTCATCTTCGTCATCCCACTCCCGAGGCAAGGATCGCCCTTTTGCGCGACTTGAGCAATGGGCGACATCGCTCGTCGAGCAAGAAACGATCGATCGAACCAAAACACTTATATCCGGCACGTGATCCTTATTCACGATGCAGTGAAATCCAGGCGCGGCAATTTGGCGGGCAGGACACACCCTATCGTCCGTTCAGGCGCGTCAATCGAACGGGGAGTCTGGTAGAACATGTCATCGCTCGAGCCCGTTGAAGACAGTCTCTAGCGTGGGGAATCCGAAATCCGCCCGATCTGGGTGCGCGACCGTGAGTGAATTTCGGATTCGAAGCCACACGCGCACTATTTGGCGGCTGCTTCGATTGGGGAATGTGCGCCCGCCGTTCCCCGTAGCGCCGACATGGCCGAGCTTGTACGGGGAAGACAGAATTGAGCACTGTCGATCCAAGCGCCGGCACCGACGATTTCATCGCCTCCCATCCGCACAGAGCGCTTTTGCGATTTGGACGTCTCATCGGTCGCCAACTCGCACCGGATCGCGAGCGGTGGCCGCTCTGGCTTCCGGCCTTCCTCGGCGCCGGTATTGCCGCCTATTTTGCGCTCACGGTGGAACCTTCCGCCTGGATCGGTTGGACGGGGCTGGCGCTCAGCGCGGCGACAGCCTTGGCCGGCCGTAAGGAGCCGGCAATCCTTTTCGTTAGCCTGCCAATCGTCGCCTTTTTCCTTGGCTTCACGGCTGCTGAATGGCGCGCCGATCGGCTTTCGGCACCGCGGCTCGAGCGCAAACTGGGGCCGACCTCCTTGAGCGGTCGTGTTGTCGAGGTCGAACCGTTGGCCAAGGGTACGCGCGTGACGCTCGATCGTCTGTCGATCGACCGTCTCGATGCGGCGCGCACGCCGCTCAAAGTGCGCGTGCATCTGCGGGCACGGGGGCCGGAGGTTAAGCCCGGCGACAGTGTGTCCGTGAAGGCTGTGCTACTCCCACCTTCGCCCCCGATCACGCCGGGCGCTTTCGACTTCCAGCGGCACGCCTATTTCATGCAGCTCGGCGCGGTCGGCTATTCCTACGGCCGCGCGGTTGTGACGTCGAGCGAACGCTCGGGTTTTTCGCTTTGGCTCACGGCCCTCCGCGAGCGGATTGCGGCACGCGTGGCCGCGGGCCTGGGTGGTGCGGAAGGCGGCATCGCGGCAGCCCTGATGACGGGGGAGCGGGGCGCCATCCCGCCCGATGTCGTCGAAGCGATGCGCAATTCGGGCCTTGCGCACCTTCTCGCGATCGCCGGCCTTCATCTGGGTCTCGTGACCGGCACCCTTCTTTTCGGCGTGCGCGCACTCCTTGCACTTGTGCCGTGGTTGGCGATTCGCTACCCGATCAAGAAATGGGCGGCATTCGCCGCACTGCTCGGCGCCATCTTTTATCTCTTCATCACCGGCGCCACCGTTCCGACCGAGCGCGCATTCATCATGACAAGCGTCGTTCTCCTCGGCGTCATGCTCGATCGCGTGACGATTTCGATGCGTCTTGTGGCCTGGGCCGCCGTCGTCGTGATGCTGATCGAACCGGAAAGCATCGTGGGCCCGAGCTTCCAGCTCTCCTTCGCCGCCGTCGGCGCTCTCATCGCGGCATATGAAACGCTGCGCCCGCGCCTCTTCGGGTGGGGCCAAGGACGCGGCTGGTGGCGTTTGCCACTCAGGTATCTCGGCGGCGTCGCTTTCACGAGTCTGATCACCGGCCTCGCGACGATTCCTTTTTCGCTCTACCACTTCGACCAGGTGGCGGTATTCGGCGTGGTGACCAATCTCATCGCGGTGCCGATCGCTGCACTTTGGATTATGCCATGGGCGATCGTGACCTTCGCACTCATGCCTTTCGGGCTGGAAGCACTCGCCCTTCAGCCGATGGGCTGGGGGCTGAACGCCGTCATCCGGTCGGCGCAATGGGTCGTAAGTTGGCCCGGATCAACGGCAATATTGCCGGCAATGCCGACCTGGGGCATCGCCCTTGCGAGCCTCGGTCTTCTCTGGCTCTGCCTCTGGCGCCAGCCGTGGCGGTGGGCCGGCGTGGTCGGCTTGGCGGTCGGAATTTCGAGCATCGCCATCGCGCGCCAACCGGATGTCATCGTGTCCGGCGATGCACGGATTTTCGCCGTGCGCGCGGCAGATGGACGTACCCTCGTGTCGCCCATTCGCGGCAATGACTTCGAGGTGGAAACGATCCTCAAACGCGCAGGCCAAACTGACCGAGATGTATGGCCTTCGTCGGGCGAAAGCTTGGATGGACGACTTCGCTGCGGCGATTTCGGTTGCCTTTATCGTGCGGCCGGCGCGGTCGTGGCCCTCGCACGTCGTCTGGAAGCGCTCGACGAGGATTGTCAGGTCGCCAGCATCGTCGTCAGCGCCGTGCCCGTGAAGCGAAGGTGCCGCTCTGCAAGCATGGTGATCGATCGCTTCACGCTTTGGCGCGAGGGCGGCCATGCGATCTGGTTGGATGACGGTGCGATGCGAGTCGAGACCGTGCGTCAATGGCGCGGCGACCGACCCTGGACGGACAAACGAAATCCGCGCGGCGGATACGTCGCGGCAATCTCTCCGTGAAAACCGTGAGAGAGATGGGGTCACCGCACCCGCGTCCGCTTCAGCTTGGGGACCACCGCGCAAGAATTATCCCACTCGGCCGTATCACCCGCTGCGGGGACATTGGCGGAACGAGAACTCGAACGGCTTTGCGCCGAATGGAGAATGCGTAAATGAGAAGAGCCTTGTTTTGCGTCCTCGCATGTATGGTTGCGCTCATTGAAGTGCCCGCACCGGCAATGGCACAGGACGTCGTAATCGCCCCGCCGGCGCCGCAAGGCGAAGTCATCCCCGCGCTGCCAGCACCCGGCTATGTGTGGATTCCAGGCTACTGGACGTGGGTCGGCGATCGTTGGGCTTGGGCGGGCGGCCATTACGAACTTGCACCCCGGCCGGGTGCTGTGTGGGTTGTCGGCCATTGGCGCCCGTTGCCGAGCGGCCGTTGGCGCTGGGTCCCCGGTCACTGGAGATACCGCTAGGCGGGTTGCGACCAGATACCTCGGCGTCCAAGGCGCCGCATCGAGGGCGATAATCGCCGACGGCTAATAACGTCGGAACAAGCTGACGAGCTTGCCTTGGATTCGGACACGATCGGGGCCGAAGATGCGCGTTTCGTATTTCTTGTTAGCCGGCTCGAGGGCGATCGAATCGCCCTTGCGCCGAAGTCGCTTCAATGTGACTTCGCTCTCGTCCACGAGGGCGACGACGATTTCGCCATTTTCGGCGGTATCGCCCCGGCGAATGATCACGACGTCGCCGTCCATGATGCCGGCATCGACCATCGAATCGCCTTCGACCTGAAGCGCATAGTATTCACCCCGGCCCAGCATGCTCGCCGGCATGCTGATCGTGTTTGCATGATCGCGCAGTGCTTCGATGGGCGTGCCGGCCGCGATCTTGCCGTAGAGCGGCAATTCGAGGGCCGCCTCATCGCCCTGGCTTTGAGCGCCGCCCAAACGATTGCGAAAACTCCCCTCGATGACCTTGGGAGAGAACTCGCCGGTATTCGCCGCGACGTTGCCGCCGCGGCCGGCGACCGCCGCCGTCTCGGGCAGGCGAAGAACTTCGAGGGCCCGCGCCCGATGGGGCAGGCGGCGAATGAACCCGCGTTCCTCAAGCCCCGTTATGAGCCGATGAATGCCCGATTTGGAGCGAAGTTGCAGCGCCTCCTTCATCTCGTCGAACGAGGGCGAGACGCCTGACTCTCGAAGCCGCCGCTCGACGAACAACAGCAACTCGCGTTGTTTCTTGGTCAGCATCTACGCCTCC
>DASPOR010000071.1 GCA_035625915.1 Alphaproteobacteria bacterium
CAGCGCCCAAAAATGCGGCGGCGTCCACATGAAGATCATGGCGAAGAGGGTGAGTGAGCCAAGGCTCACGTCGCCCGTGACCGCGGCCCATCCGATCATCGGCGGAAAGGCGCCGGCCGCACCTCCGATCACGATGTTTTGCGGCGTGCGGCGCTTGAGCCAGATCGTGTAGACGAAAACGTAGAACGCAATCGTCAAGGCAAGGAGTACGGCGGCGGCCCAGTTGACGCCGAGGCCCATCACCGTGACAGACCCAACGGCGAGCATGACGCCCAGCGCCAATGCCGCTTCCGGCGAGACCCGTCCGTCGGGAATCGGCCGCCGCATCGTCCGTTGCATGACCGCATCGATATCCCGGTCGTACCACATGTTTATGGCGCCCGAGGCACCGGCGCCGACTGCAATACACAGAATAGCGATCGCCGCGAGCACGGGGTGGATGTGGCCGGGTGCGACGTACAGTCCGGCAAAACCGGTGAAGACGACGAGCGACATGACGCGAGGTTTGAGCAGAAGCGCATAATCGCCAACGGCGGCCCTGTCCGTGAGGACAGCACCGGCTTGACTGCGATCGAACTCGATGGGCGCGTTGGACACGTTTGCGGACTCCCAAACTTTACGTTGCCGCCAACCCGATTAGCGGCCGTCCCGGTTAGTGGATCCGCGGCAGCTCCTCGAACGTGTGGAACGGCGGCGGAGATGGTACGGTCCATTCGAGCGTCGTCGCCCCTTCCCCCCACGGGTTGGCGCCGATGCGCTTGCCCGCAAGAAGCGTCTGAATCACGAGGAAAACGAAAAGGACCGCCCCTGCGGCCGATATGTAAGACCCGACGGTCGCCACCTGGTTCCAGCCGACGAAAGCCTCCGGATAATCCGGCACCCGGCGCGGCATTCCCGCAAGGCCGAGGAAATGCATCGGGAAGAACGTGAGGTTGACCCCGATGAAGGTCAGCCAAAAGTGAACCTTGCCAATCGCTTCGTTGTACATGCGCCCGCACATCTTCGGGAACCAGTAGTAAAAGCCGCCAAAGATCGAGAACACCGCACCGAGCGAGAGCACATAATGGAAGTGCGCCACCACGTAGTAGCCGTCATGGAGTGCGATATCGACGCCGGCATTCGCCAGCACCACACCGGTGACGCCGCCGACCGTGAAGAGAAAAATGAAGCCGATCGCCCATAGCATCGGCACCCGGAATTGGAGCGACCCGCCCCACATGGTCGCGATCCAACTGAAGATTTTGACACCCGTAGGCACGGCGATCACCATCGTCGCCGCCGTGAAGTACGCGCGCGTGTTCACGTCGAGTCCGGTCGTGAACATGTGGTGCGCCCACACGACGAAGCCGATGAAACCGATCGCGACCATGGCATAGGCCATTCCCAGGTAGCCGAACACGGGCTTGCGCGAGAAGGTCGAGACGATCTGGCTGATCATGCCGAAGCCCGGGAGTATCAGGATGTAAACTTCCGGATGGCCGAAGAACCAGAACAGGTGCGCGAAGAGGATGGGATCCCCGCCCTTGGACGGATCGAAAAAGGCCGTGCCGAAGTTCCGGTCGGTCAGTAGCATCGTAATGCCGCCCGCGAGTACTGGCAGCGACAAGAGCAGCAGGAACGCCGTGACCAGGATCGCCCAAACGAAGAGCGGCATCTTGTGGAGCGTCATTCCCGGTGCGCGCATATTGAAAATCGTGGTGATGAAATTGATCGCCCCGAGGATCGACGACGCGCCCGCGAGGTGGAGTGCAAATATCGCCATGTCGACTGCAGGCCCCGGATGGCCCAAGAGCGAGGAGAGCGGAGGATAGAGCGTCCAACCGGTACCCGCCCCGCCCTCGACGAAGGCCGAGCCGAGAAGGAGGATGGCAGACGGGATGAGCAGCCAGAAGCTGATGTTGTTCATGCGCGGGAACGCCATGTCGGGCGCCCCAATCATGATCGGCACGATCCAGTTGCCGAATCCCCCGATCATCGCGGGCATGATCATGAAGAAGATCATGATCAGGCCGTGCGCCGTGATCGCTACGTTATAGAACTGCTTCCCTTCCGGGCCGCCATAGACGTGCATGCCGGGGCTGAAAAGCTCCGTGCGGATATAGAGCGACATTCCCAGGCCGATGAGCCCCGCGACGACCGCGAAGACCAGGTACATCGTGCCGATGTCCTTGTGGTTGGTCGAATAGACGTAGCGTCGCCATCCGGTCGGATGGGAAGCACCATGTGGGTCTGTCGTATGAGCCATATTTGGACCTCTCGGAATCGCTCAGCGTATGGTCGCGGTTTGGGCAAGCTGCGCGTCCGCGGCGGCATTCGAATTCGCGGCCTGCTTTTTCTTGTCGGCGAGCCACTTCGCATAATCGTCCTTCGAAACCGCGCGAATCTCGATCGGCATGAAGCCGTGATTGACGCCGCAAAGCTGAAAGCACTGTCCGTAATAGGTTCCTTCGCGCTCGATATTCATCCACGTCTCGTTAAGGCGGCCGGGGACCGCGTTGAGGTTCACACCAAGCGCCGGCATCGTCCATGCGTGCATTACGTCTTCGGACGCGATCAGGAGCCGGATGTTGGTATTGACCGGCACGACCACCGGATTATCGACGGTGAGGAGGCGCGGCTGGCCCTGCTTCAGGTCGGCGTCCTCGACGAGAATGCTGTCGAACGTAACCTTGTCGTCTGGGTACTCGTAGGACCAGTACCACTGATGGCCAATAGCCTTGAGCGTCATCTGTGCGTCCGCTGTCTTGTCCGCATAGTAAAGCAGCTTGAACGACGGTATCGCGATGACCACCAGGATCATGATCGGCACGACTGTCCACAGGATTTCGATGAATGTGTGGTGCGCCGTCTTGCTCGGGACCGGGTTGCGGCTTTCACGAAAGCGCCATATCACGTAGACGAGGAGGGCGAGCACAAAGAGTGTGATAAGCGTGATGATCCACAACAGCATTGTGTGGAAGCTGTCGATTCGCTCCGCCGTCAGCGAGGCCGCTGGTTGCAGTCCGATCTCCCAAGGTCGCGGTTCTTCCGCGCAAGCGCTGCCTGCCTGGAGACCGGCCACGCACAGCGCCAGCAATCCAAGTGCTGCATGACGGATTTTCAATGTCATTTCTCCTCGCCCCGATGGCGTTCTGATCAGGAGCCCGACCGCCGGCGGATCAAGATGCATTAGAGGGGCCGGTGCCGCGCGGCGCCCAGCATACCAGCACTGCTTCGATCCTGCCCACGGGCGTTCTCCCCAAGCGGGCCGACAATACAATAGGCCCTGCTTGGCGAACAACCAGCCCGCTTTGCCTTGCCGTGCAAGTCGCGCGCGCGCACGCGCGTAAGGCGACCCATGCAACGCTGCGAAAACCTTCGCATTCCGCGGACTTGCGCTATTTATGCGACGATATGTCGCACGAATTCTTCGCGCCCTCAAGGGCCTAGGCGCAGGTATGCGTTCGGCGGCCCCGAGTGCGAAAGAGAGACAATCGGGCCGCATCCAGCGATGGTGGCAATCCCGCGCCTGTCCGGGTTGTGCGATCGGGCACCGGCTTGCCCACGAAGCAGTCAATGAGGCGAATTCAATGCTCAACGAGAATGCCGTCGACGAGGAGAAACATGACCCATCTCCCGCCGGCGGATCGGCCGCATTGAACGGCGCTTATGGCAGCCGCCTCATTTTTGCAAGGGAAACGGGTGACAATCGTCACAGCGCAACCCACTTATATGCTGCGAAACTTCCCGCCTGACGGAGCGTTTTCTTAAAACGCGATCGGCGCGTTCGAGCCACAGCAGTGTCGAGAAAGGTCCACCATGTCAGACCGCACCATCGCCGAAGACATCTTTTTCAATCGCGCCGGCCTCGATCGCGGGCGTATTCAGGGTGTCGTCGACGAATCGCTTAAGAACGCCGATGACGGCGAGCTGTTCCTCCAATATAGCCAGTCGGAAGCCCTCGCCTTCGACGACGGCCACCTCAAGAGCGCATCCTTCGACACGACGCAAGGCTTCGGCCTGCGCGCCGTGGTGGACGATGCCGTCGGCTATGCCCATGCCTCGGAGCTTTCGGAAGACGCTATCCGGCGGGCAAGTATGACGGTCAAGGCGGTCGAAGCGGGCCACGGCGGTACGCTCGCGGCGCACCCGCTAGGCACCAATCGCCACCTCTATACGGATGAAAACCCCCTCCTCGGCGTCGATTTCGAGCGCAAGGTGAAGCTGCTCGCCAAGATGGATGCTTATGCGCGCGGCCTCGACCCGCGTGTGCGTCAAGTCATGGTCTCTCTACTCGGTTCCTGGCAGGCCGTTGCGATCCTTCGCCAGGGCGGGCACCAGACGGCGGATTTCCGCCCCCTCGTCCGCCTCAACGTCTCGATTGTCGTCGGCGACGGCGACCGGCGGGAAACCGGCACCGAAGGGCGCGGCGGGCGCGTTGGATACGAGATGCTGCTGGACACCGCGAACTGGCAAGGCCAGGTACGAGAGGCGTTGCGTCAAGCCCTCGTCAACCTCGATTCAGTCCACGCACCTGCAGGCGAGATGCCGGTCGTCCTTGGGCCGGGCTGGCCCGGGATACTCCTTCATGAGGCGATCGGTCACGGGCTCGAGGGCGACTTCAACCGCAAGAAGACTTCAGCCTTTGCCGGGCTCCTGGGCCAGCGCATTGCAAGTCCGGGCGTGACCGTCGTCGATGACGGAACCCTCCCCGACCGACGCGGCTCTCTTACCATCGATGACGAAGGGACACCGTCGCAACGCACGGTTTTGATCGAGCACGGCATTCTCGTCGGCTTTATGCAGGATCGCCAGAATGCCCGCCTCATGGGCATGAAGCCGACGGGCAACGGGCGGCGGCAGAGCTTTGCCCATCACCCTATGCCACGCATGACCAACACCTATATGCTTGCCGGCGCCCACGAACCCGAAGAAATCGTCCGCTCGGTCAAGCGAGGGCTTTATGCGGTCAATTTCGGCGGCGGGCAGGTCGACATCACGTCCGGCAAGTTCGTCTTCACGGCGTCCGAGGCCTACCTGATCGAGAACGGAAAGGTCGGGCCGGCCGTCAAGGGTGCGACCCTCGTCGGAAATGGACCCGACGTGCTGACCCACGTCAAGATGATCGGCAACGACATGGCGCTCGATCACGGTGTGGGGACCTGCGGCAAGGAAGGCCAAGGCGTGCCGGTTGGCGTCGGCCAACCGACGCTTCTGATCGATCGCCTGACGGTCGGCGGTACGGCCGCATGAGCAAGCTCTTCTCCGCGCAAGCGTTTCGTCACCGCGGACGGGGGCGCGTTCGACCCTTTTAAAAGCCCCGAAATTCCCTCGGACACTCGCCTGAACGGGGCAACCGCGCGGATCAAGCCCAGTTGCGCCTCGCGCCAAGGACCCGTACAACTACGGCTGATGACGACGCGGCCGTTCCTTCATGCTTTGCTTATTGTCGCGGTGCTCACCTTGGCGGCGCGGGTTGCCGGCGCGTTACCGCCCGGGCTCGTGACCAAACGCAGCCCCTACGACGTAACTCAGACCCTCGACCGCCTCGAGGACCTCCTCAAGAAGAACGGCTTCACGATCGAAGCGCGGGTCGACGACCGCGCGATTGCGAAAAAGGGCGGGGAGACGATCGGCGCGGCCGAAACACTTTCGATCTCAAAGGCAGATTTCGACGCCGGGCTCCTGAAGAGCGAGCGCACGATCGCCCTCGATCTGCCATTACGCATTGTTGCTTGGGAGGATGCGAGCGGCCGCGTTTCACTCGCCTATCCCGACCTGGATCGCCTCGTCCAGCGATACAATATCACCAACCAGCCGGTCGCCGTCGAGCACTTGGCGCAACTCCTCGACCAGCTCACCGACGAAGCGGTGAAGCCTTAGATCCTTGCAGTCTCAACCGGCCCTAAGCCGTCGCGTCCATGCGTCGAGTGAGGTCAACAGGTCCTTGATAAGTCCGCGCGCCGTCTCATCGACAAGCTTGCCGTTGGCGTCGAACTTGTCATGGCAGGCCGGTATCATGACCTCGGGTTTATTGATCGGGTACAAATTGAGGAACACGCACGTCTGGCGCAAATGATACTGCGCGCGCGCGGTACCGGTCATGCCCACACTTGCGCCCATCATCGCGCAAGGCTTGCCATTGAAAGGCTGATCGGGCGGACGGGAGACCCAGTCGATGACGTTCTTGAGGACACCCGACATCGAGTAGTTGTATTCGGGCGTGACGAAGAGAAGTGCGTCGGCCGCCTTGACCTTGGCGCGGAGTTCCTCAACCGGCCTCGGAAAACCCGCCGCGCGCACGTCTTCGTTGTATAGCGGGATCGGCGCGATATCGTAGGTCTCAATCTTAATGCTTGG
The DNA here is from genome assembly GCA_035625915.1 of Alphaproteobacteria bacterium. Classification (NCBI taxonomy): domain Bacteria; kingdom Pseudomonadati; phylum Pseudomonadota; class Alphaproteobacteria; species Alphaproteobacteria bacterium. Next base: position 6,340 of record DASPOR010000071.1, read on the forward strand.
CGGCGCAAGCTCGATTGCCGTCCTGAGCGCCATCTTGTTGTACGACCCTTTGCGCAAACTCCCGCAAAAGCCCAAAACGTTAATCGGCTTGTCGTCGGCCACGCTCACGCTCCCTCACCCGAAACCGTCGCCCGAACGGTCAATAGTGGCACTCGCGAAAGACCTGCTGAAGATTTTCTCCCCAACGATTTGCGTAGGCGTCGAGCAGGGTATCGGCGAGCGTCCGGCCCGAACGCGCGATCTGCCACAGGACATCGAGGAAAGCGCACTCGTCCGACGCAAAGCCTCCCGCGGCCGCCCGGCGCTTCAACCCGCCCGCTGCGATCTCGAGCACGTCGAGTGCAACCTCGCGCAAAGTGCGTCCGCGGAAGGGTGTTTTCAGCGCGCGCTTTGGCACTTCGCGGCGAAGCTCGTCGTGCTCCGCGATGGTCCAGTCCTTGACGAGCTGCCATGCCGCATCCTGGGCGACGCGGTCGTAAAGCAATCCGACCCAGAGCGCAGGCAGCGCGCATAGGACACGCCACGGACCGCCGTCGGCTCCTCGCATTTCGAGATAGCGCTTGAGACGCACCTCGGGAAACGCGGTCGTCATGTGATCGGACCAGTCGCCGATTCTCGGCCGCTCGCCGGGAAGGGCGGGCAATTTTCCTGCCAGGAAATCACGGAACGATTGTCCGCTCGCATCGATATATTTGCCATCCCGGTAGACGAAATACATGGGCACGTCGAGGAGATAGTCGGTGTAGCGTTCGAAGCCCATTCCCGGCTCGAACACAAACGGGAGCATCCCACACCGGTCTGGGTCCGTGTCGGTCCATACGTGGCTGCGGTAGGAGAGAAATCCGTTGGGCCTGCCTTCGGTGAAAGGGGAATTGGCGAAAAGGGCGACAGCAAGCGGCTGGAGGGCGAGGCTCACACGGAATTTTTCGACCATGTCCGCCTCGGATGCAAAGTCGAGATTGACTTGCACGGTACAGGTCCGGAGCATCATGTCGAGACCGAGCTTGCCCTTCTTCGGCATGTATTCGCGCATGATCTTGTAGCGGCCCTTGGGCATCCACGGAATGTCCGCGCGCTTGGCGGTCGGATGAAAGCCAAGTCCAATGAGCTCGAAGCCGAGAGCCTCGCCAATCTCCTTTGCCTCGTGAAGGTGGTGATGCACCTCAGCACAGGTTTCGTGGAGCGTGCGCACGGGCGCTCCCGAAAGCTCAAGCTGTCCGCCCGGCTCAAGGGTGATTGCGCACTGATCCTTGCTGAGGGCGACGATGTTGCCGCCCTCGACTACCGGTTTCCAGCCAAAGCGCTCCTCAAAGCCCATCAATATGTCGCGCACGCCACCGCGTTCTTCATAGGACAGCGGCTTGAGGGTTTTCCGATGAAATGTGAACTTCTCGTGCTCGGTGCCGATTCGCCAATCGGACATCGACTTGCACCCAGCGGCGAGGTACTCCACCAGTTGGGCCTTGTTTTCGATGGGCGCTCCGCTCGAGATGGGCGGTCCAGACATTGGGAAGCCTTCGAATTATCGTTGGATTCGTCTTGCGGGCGTATGCGCGCGATCACGGCACCAATCACCCACGAGCGCTTGCCAGCAAGCAAGCACGGCGAGCGCCGCAGTATCGGCCCGGAGCACACGCGGTCCCAAACCGACGGGCGTAACAATGGGATTATTTCTCAAGCGGTCAAGCTCTTCCGATGAAAATCCGCCTTCGGGGCCGATCAGCGCGGCCGCGGGCTCTTCTGCCAAGGGCGGCGCTTTTCCAGCCGGCCGGAGAGCTTCGGCGATTGGAAGCCCGCCCCCGCCCTCATCGCAAAGGAAAATGCGGCGCTGTGCCGGCCAGCGAGCAAGTGCCTCCTCTAAAGACGCTTGCTCGATTATGTCCGGGACGGTCAGGCGTTCACACTGCTCCGCCGCTTCGACCGCGTTGGCGCGTAGTCGCTCGTCGTTGACCCGGCTCACGGCCGTGCGTTGCGTGAAGATCGGCCAAAGGGCCGAAACGCCGAGCTCGGTTGCCTTTTGGGCCACGAAATCGATTCGCGCACGCTTGAGCGGGGCGAAGACGAGCCAGATGTCAGGCTCCCTGACCTGCGGCCTGGTCGCCGTTTCAACGGAGCATGACGCCCAGCCCTTGCCGAGCCCGTCAAGCCGCGCGCGCCACTCTCCATCCCGTCCATTGAAGAGAAGGAGCGGCACGCCTGGCGTAAGCCTCATGACGCTTCGCAAATAATGCGCCTGCTCGGCCGGAAGGCCGATGGCAGCGCCGGGTGCAAGGGGCTGCTCGACAAACAATCGGATTCTCGCTTTTTCTTCCAAGCCGACGCCTCCTCAAGCGGCGGGCGATCTTGGCGCCCTTGTGAGCGCGCCCTGTGAGGAGCAAGATTAGCCGATGGCATCCTCCTTCAAAACTCTGGCGAACGACGGTACCGACATCTTCCGCGACAACTGGGTTGACCGCTGGTTACCCGCTTACGCGCGGCCCTATGTGCGGCTCATGCGCCTCGACCGGCCGATCGGTACCTGGTTGCTGCTTTTTCCGTGCTGGTGGAGCCTCGCGATGGCGTGGGAGAGCTGGCACGATCTCGGTTTATTTATCCTTTTTGCGCTTGGCGCCGTGATCATGCGGGGCGCCGGCTGCACGTGGAACGACATTACGGATCGCGATTACGACGCCAAAGTCGCACGCACGCGGACGCGCCCCCTGCCGAGCGGATCCGTGAAGCTCCATCAGGCTTTCGTCTTCCTCGCACTCCAGCTTCTGGCTGCGCTTGCGATCCTGGCGAGCTTCAATCGCTTCGCCATCTGGTTGGGTGCTGCGTCGCTCGTCGTCGTCTTTGCCTATCCGCTGATGAAGCGCTTTACCTATTGGCCCCAATTCTTTCTCGGCCTTGCTTTCAATTGGGGCGCGTTGCTCGGCTGGGCGGCGATCAAAGGCGAGCTCGCCCCGGGACCGCTTTTCCTCTACGCGAGCGGGATCGCGTGGACCCTCGGCTACGACACGATCTATGCCCATCAAGACAAGGAGGACGACGCCCTCGTCGGCCTGAAGTCTACCGCCCTCAAATTCGGCGAGCGCTCGAAACCTTGGCTTTATGGTTTTTACAGTGCCGCACTCCTTCTCATGGCCGCCAGTGCCGCGGCAATTGGGCTTCGCTGGCCGTTCTTTGCGGGTCTTGGCTGTGCCGCGCTCCAGTTCTTTTGGCAGATTTCCGCCCTCGATACCGACGATCCCGACGACTGCCTGGCCAAGTTCAAATCGAACCGATTTTTTGGTTGGCTGATACTCGGCGCAATCGTCGCGGCGCGAGCGATCGGGCCCGCACTCGGCACCTCGTGAGATCGTTCACGCGCGAGGAGGCGTTTGCCTTCGTGCGCGCGAATACGTCGTGCGTGAGGCCGCCATTTCTCCCCGAAATCGCACTTCACCTCGCGACGGAGATCACGCCCATTTGGCAGGCGACTGAGGCTAGCCTCGAGGCGAGCGGATTGGCCCCGCCCTATTGGGCCTTTGCCTGGGTCGGCGGGCAAGCGCTGGCCCGGTTCGTCCTCGACGATCCTGACCTTGTGCGCGGGGCACGCGTACTCGACTTCGCCGCGGGATCGGGGGTGGCCGGAATTGCGGCCATGCGATCCGGCGCTCGCACCGTCGATGCGGCGGAACTCGACGATCTTGCCGCAGCGGCGATCGAACTCAACGCGCATATCAACGCCGTCGCGATCGAATGCCTGACTGAAGATCTGACGTTCGCGGAATCTCACCAGGCCAATCGCGGCTGGGACGTAGCACTTGCAGGCGATATCTGTTACGAGCGGCCAATGGCGGAACGAGCAGCG
>DASPOR010000072.1 GCA_035625915.1 Alphaproteobacteria bacterium
GACATCGCGGTGGCCGGCTCGCAGAAGGGCTTCATGCTGCCGACGGGTCTCGCCATCGTCTGCGTCAGTCAAAAGGCGTTGAAAGCAGGCGAAACCGCGAAATTGCCGCGCTGCTTCTTCGACTATCGCGACATGATCAAGGCCAATGCACAGGGCTATTTCCCTTATACGCCGGCGACGACCCTGTTGCGCGGCCTGCGGGCGTCGGTCGACATGCTGCTCGAAGAGGGCTTGGAGAATGTTTTCGCCCGCCACAAACGGCTGGCGAGCGCGGTGCGTGCTGCGGTGGAAGGATGGGGTTTGCGCACATGCGCGCAAGGGCCGCAATGGCACTCCGACACAGTCACAGCGGTCGTTGTCCCGGAAGGCTTCGATGCCAATGACGTCATCAAGAGGGGCTACTACCGTTATGATCTGTCGCTCGGCACTGGGCTCAACAAGGTCAATGGCAAGGTTTTCCGCATCGGCCATCTCGGTTGGCTTAACGAGATCATGGTCATGCAAACCCTCGGCGGCGTTGAACTCGCGATGCGCGACGTCGGCATACCATTCGAACCGGGTGCAGGCGTTGGCGCGGCGGTGCGCTATCTCTCCGAGGCCGGCCAGGCCGTCCGGATAGCAGCCGAATAAATTTTCTTCCGCTGAAGCCCGAGTTCTGTTTCGCATCGGGCATCGGGGCGAGCTCGACGAACCTCGGCAGCAAGGCGACTGTTGCGCTTTTTGCGCAACGGTCATGACCAAAGACAAGCCCACGACGGAAAGCGAAGTGTTTCACCACCGCGGCGCCAAAGGGGTGGTTCGCGCTTAGACGAGAGGATACACAATGAGAGTTATCGAACGAGTTTCGGCGACGGAGCCAACGCCGGCGTTCGGTGCGGACTATACGATCCAAGCCGTGGACCCTGTGCTGTGGGAAGCGATCGAGGACGAGCACCGGCGCCAGCACGATCACATCGAGCTCATCGCCTCGGAAAACTATGTCAGCCCCGCAGTGATGCAGGCACAAGGGTCGCAACTAACGAATAAATACGCCGAGGGTTACCCAGGCAGGCGCTACTATGGCGGTTGCGAATTCGTCGACATCGTCGAACAATTAGCGATTGATCGCGTCAAGACACTGTTCGGCGCCGAGTACGCCAATGTGCAGCCGCACTCGGGATCGCAGGCCAATCAGGCTGTGTATCTGGCCGTCCTCAAGCCCGGCGACACGATCCTCGGTATGTCTCTTGCGCACGGCGGTCATCTCACTCACGGTGCGTCGGTCAATGTGAGCGGCAAACTGTTTCATGCAGTGGGATATGGACTTCATCCTGACACGGAGGAGATCGACTATGACTGCGTCCAACGACTTGCCAGCGAGCACAAACCGAAAATGATCGTCGCCGGCGCGTCGGCCTATTCGCGAGTCATCGATTGGCGGCGCTTTCGCGAGATCGCGGATTCAGTCGGCGCCTATCTCTTCGTCGACATGGCGCACTATGCCGGCCTGGTGGCGGCGCGACTCTATCCCAATCCAGTTGGCATCGCCGACTTCGTCACCAGTACGACCCACAAGACGCTCCGCGGCCCGCGCGGCGGCTTCATCCTCGCGGGCGAGCAGCACGCGAAGGCGCTCAATTCGATCGTGTTTCCGGCGCTGCAGGGCGGCCCTCTGATGCATGTGATCGCGGCTAAGGCGGTGGCATTCAAGGAAGCGCTCGATCCCAAGTTCAAGGATTATCAGAATCGGGTCCTCGACAATTCTCACACAATGGCGCGGGTCCTGGCGGAGCGCGGCCTTCGGATCGTCTCCGGCGGAACCGACTCACACATGTTTCTCGTCGATCTCAGACCGAAGAAGATTACCGGAAAAGACGCGGAAGCCGCACTCGGCCGCGCACAGATCACCATCAATAAGAATGCGATCCCGCATGACCCGGAGAAGCCTGCGGTGACTTCCGGGCTGAGGGTCGGAGCGGCGGCCATGACGACCCGAGGGTTCGGCGAATCCGAGGCGAAGAGGGTCGCCAATCTCGTTGCCGATGTTCTGGAGGCGCCAAATGACGTCGGCGTCATCTCGGCGGTCGCGACTAAGGTGCAGTCGCTCTGCGATGCATTTCCGGTCTATACCGAGGCGTGAGGTCAGCCTCGGGGAGAGGAGCGGAGCCGATGCGCCAATCGATCGTATTCCTTGACCGTGCGACGCTGGAAGCCCGGCTGCGAATCCCAAACTTCCCTCATGACTACCGCGAATACGCGGTTACGCACGTCCAGGAGATCGTTGACCGGCTCAAGGACGCTACGATTGCGATCATCAACAAAGTCCCGATGCGAAAGGAGACACTGGCGCAATTACCTAAACTTAAGCTGATCGCGGTCGCCGCGACCGGCACCGACGTCATCGACAAGGACTATTGCCGAACAGCCGGCATTACGAT
>DASPOR010000073.1 GCA_035625915.1 Alphaproteobacteria bacterium
GGCTTCATAAGTCGCATCCCGAGCAAGTTATCGGCCTCAAGGATAGCTCGGGCGATCTTGCCTTTTCCGCCGAGCTTGCACGCCGTCTGCCGACTCTTGACGTTTTTCCGAGTGCCGAGGGTGCGCTCGCCAAAGCACTCGATCACCGTTTCGCGGGCTGCATCTCGGCGACGGTGAACATCACCGCACCTTTCGCTGCGGAGGGGTGGAAGAGGCTCGGCACCCCGGCCAGCGCCAAATCCATCGCGGATGCGTCGGCGATACGCGAGGCGCTCAGCACCCTTCCCATTATCTCCTCAACCAAATGGGCGCTCGCCGATCTCTATGGCGACGCGAGTTGGCATCGATTGGCGCCTCCGCTCAGGACCCTCACGGCAGCCGAACAGGCCGCCCTTCGCACCGCACTTGCAAAGACGCGGTACCCCGAGCTTACCCGTTAGCGAGCAGCGGCTTCATCAGGGCGTAGCGGTCTCGCCTGGCTTCGAACCCGATGCCTCGCACATTCGACCGACGCACGCGACCATCGGCGACGAGGTAACCGTCGGCAAAGCCGCCGAATGTTGCGAACATGCCGGGGCAATCGCGGGTCAGATTGACTCTGCCGCCCCGACCATTATGCTTCGCCTCCGATCGCGTGCGACGCCGGCGTGATTGGAGGATCGTTCTTCGTGAGCTTTGAGCGATGATTGCGGGCAGTGCGGCACTTTCGCGCTTTACCGTTCTCGACCTCACGCGGGTCCGCGCGGGACCGACAGCCGTGCGCCAATTGGCCGACTGGGGTGCGCGCGTGATCAAGATCGAAGCGCCGGCGTCGATAGAGTCCGATGGCGATATGGGCGGCCCGCGCCACGGGTCGGACTTCCAAAACCTCCATCGCAACAAGCGCAGCATGGTCCTCAACCTCAGGGAGCCCGAGGGGGTCGAGGTCTTGCGCAAACTTGTGCTGCGAGCCGACGTGGTGGTCGAAAACTACCGCCCGGACGTGAAGACGCGACTTGGCATCGACTACGAAAGTCTCAAGGCAATCAACAAGCGCATCGTCTACGCAAGCATCTCCGGCTTCGGCCAGGACGGGCCCTATGCGGTGCGTCCTGGCTTCGACCAGATCGCACAAGGTATGGGCGGGCTCATGTCGGTGACCGGCCTGCCGGGTCAAGGGCCGGTGCGTGTCGGCATCCCGGTCGCGGATTTGAGCGCCGGTCTGTATTGCGCGATCGGCATTCTCGTGGCCCTCCTCGAACGAGAGGCGTCCGGCGAGGGCCAATGGGTCCGCACCTCTCTCCTCGAGGCCCAAATTGCGATGCTCGACTTTCAGGCGACACGGTGGCTCATCGGCCAGGAAGTCCCCGCCCAGGCCGGCAACGACCATCCGACAAGCATCCCGACGGGCGTCTTTCCGACCGCGGACGGTCACATCAATGTCGCGGCATCTGGCGACCGGATTTGGCTTCGGTTCTGCGCGGCCCTCGAAGCCGACGAGCTTGGCGAGCATCCGGATTACGCAACCGACGACGCCCGCTCGAAGAACCGCGCCGCCCTCAACGAGGCTATCGCCGAGCGTATGCGCCGACGGCCGAGCCGCGAGTGGATCGCGGCGTTCAACAAGGCCGGCGTGCCCTGCGGGCCGATCTATCGAATCGACGAGATGTTTTCCGATCCGCAAGTGGCGCATCTTGGGATGGTGGCGCATGTCGAACACGGCAAACTTGGCCCGCTCGATCTCGTGCGCAATGCCGCGAGCTTGAGCCGAACGCCAAGTCGAATCGAGGCCGCGTCGCCCGAGCGGGGCGAGCACACGGATGAAATCCTGGCCGAGTTCGGCTTCGATCGGTCTTCGATCGCAGCCCTTCGGCAAAAGGGCATCGTCTGAGCCTCATCGCGAACTGAAAAGGCCCACCTTGCCATGACAAGCGCCAAAATCACGGCTCGCCACGACGGCGCCATCGGTTGGTTGGTGATCGACAATCCCGAGCGCCGCAATGCCGTAACTTACGAAATGTGGGCGGCGATCCCCGAGGCGCTCGAAGGTTTTGCCCGTGACTTCGCGATTCGCGCGATCGTGGTGACCGGCTCGGGCGAGGAGGCGTTCGCATCGGGTGCGGACATTTCCGAGTTTGCCGAGCGGCGTGCGACGCCGGAAGCAGTCGCCCACTATAATGCAACGACGACGCACGCTCACGCCGCCCTCATCGAGATCGCGAAGCCGACAATCGCCATGATCCACGGCTTTTGCATTGGCGGCGGGCTCGCGCTGGCGCTCTGTTGCGACATCCGCATGGCGGCCGAAGGGTCACGGTTTGGCGTGCCGGCAGCGCGCCTCGGGCTCGGCTACCGCTATGACGGCGTGAAACGCCTCGTCGACCTGGTCGGGCCCGCCTATGCACGGGAGATTTTTTTCACCGCACGGCGCTTTGACGCGAAAGAAGCACTTCAGATGGGCCTCGTGAACGCCGTCCTACCGAAGGAGGCACTTGAAGCGGCGGTCAAGGAAACGGTCGATACGATTGCCGCGAACGCCCCACTCACGATCGCTGCCGCAAAGCTCGCGATCGAGGAGGCGCTCAAGGACCCGGCCGAACGCGACCTCGCCAGCGTCGACGAGGCAGTCGAAGCATGCTTCAAGAGTCAGGACTATATCGAGGGCCGGCAGGCCTTCGTCGAAAAGCGCCGTCCGAAATTCCGCGGCGTTTGACGACCGAGTCTTGGCCGCTCCTGCGCGCGAAGCTCCGTTAAATCATTACCTCGACAAGGAACGGGCCTTCTGCCGCGACGCCAGCGCGGAAGGTGCTGACGAGTTCGTCGACCGTGGTGGCCCGTCGGGCTTCGACTCCCATGCCCTTGGCAAGCTGAACCCAGTTGAGATCGGGATTTCCAAGGCTCAGCATGTCGAGAGCCTTGGGACCCGGATTCTGGGCGCCAACGCTCGCAAGCTCGCCACGCAGGATGGCATAGGAGCGGTTTGCCCAAATGAGCGTCAATACGTTCAAGCCGTAGCGCGCCTGGGTCCACAGGGCTTGGAGCGTGTACATCCCGCTCCCGTCGGCCTCGAGGCTGATGACCTTGCGCCCGGGACAAGCGACCGCCGCACCGGTCGCAAGCGGGATTCCCAGTCCGATGGCACCCCCTGTGAGCTGCAGCCAGTCGTGTGGCGGGGCAGCCCGCGTCTGGGGAAAGAAGCCGCGTCCCGTCGTGACCGACTCGTCGCACACAATGGCGTCCTCGGGCAACAAGGAGCCAAGCGCGGCAGCGACCGCATCCGGTGCGATCGCACCACCCGTTGGCACTGCCGGCCGAACCGCATCGCCCACGGGCGGCGGCACTTTTGCGGCACCGACGGCGTCTGCAAGGGCGACAAGTGCCGCCCGCACGTCGTGGTGTGCCGTGGCAAGCGTTTGTATGTCGCACCCGGGCGGCGTCAGCACACTCGGCTTGCCGGGATAGCCGAAAAACGCGACCGGCGGCCTTGCCGACACCAGAATAACGTGCCGAAATTCCTTGAGGACGGTCAACGCCTGATCGACGGGATAGGGCACGCGGTCAAGGGCGGTGCGTCCGGCACCCCGCGCCATTCGGGCGTTGGAAGTTGGCGCCATGAGGCGCGCGCCCGTCTTTGCAGCGATTCGACCGGCGAGCCCGAGTGCTTCTGCGCGGAGAGCCTTGCCGCCCAGCAGGATCAGGCTCGGTTCGCCCGAGCGCAGAATGCGGGCGGCGGCATCGATCGTGGCACCGTCCACAGCCATCTCGGGTGCGACTTCGGGCACGGCAGCGATGCCATTGCCAGGGTTCCACGCCGTATCGGCGGGCAAGATCAGGGTTGCGACCTGGCCGGGTGGCGTGCGCGCGGCTGCGATAGCCGCGGCACCGTCGCTCGCCACGATCCGGGAATCCATCGCCGTGCGGACCCAGCCCGAAACGGGCCGCGCCAGGCCCTCGATGTCGGAGGTCAACGGCGCATCGTAGGCGCGATGATAGGTCGCATGCTCGCCGACGATATTGACCATCGGCGTCTGCGCACGTTTTGCATTGTGCAGATTGGCGATGCCATTACCGAGACCGGGTCCCAGGTGAAGCAAAGTCGATCCGGGCTTCTCGGCCATACGGGCGTAACCGTCCGCAGCCCCTGTGGCACCGCCCTCGAAGAGACAGAGGATACATCGCATGCCGTCGACCTTGTCGAGGGCGGCGACGAAATGCATCTCGGACGTACCCGGGTTCGTGAAACAAACATCGACCCCGCCCGCCACGAGCGTCCGCACCAGGCTCTCGGCTCCGTTCATTTCGTGCGCCATCGAAGCATACTCAGCCGGCCCGCCGGGCATTGCCGATCGCCTGCCAGATCCGCTCCGGCGTTGCTGGCATGTCGATATGGCGGATCTTGAAGCCGGACAACGCGTCGACGACCGCGTTCATCACGGACGGAAGCGCCCCGGCACAGCCGGCCTCGCCGCATCCCTTGACGCCAAGCACGTTCGTCTTGGCCGGCACGGGATGGCTCGCGAATTGAAAACTCGGCGTGTCCGAAGCGCGCGGCAGTGCGTAATCCATGTAGGATCCGGAAAGAAGCTGGCCATCCGAATCGTAGACGGTTCTCTCCATGAGCGCCTGCCCGATGCCCTGCACGACACCGCCGTGGGCCTGCCCTTCAACCAGCATCGGATTGATGATCGTGCCAAAGTCATTGACCATCGTGTATTTGACGACTTCGGCGACGCCGGTGTCCGGATCGATTTCGACCTCCGCGACATGACAGCCATTTGGAAAAACGGACGCCACTCCGTCAGATACGTGGCGCACATCGAGCGTGCGCGGCAATTCGTCGGGCAACGCCAATCCGGCACGAAGCTTCTCCGCCAGTTCCATGAGGCCGATCGACCGGTCGGTTCCAGCGATCGTGAACCGCCCGTCGGCGAATTCAATGTCCACAACGGCCGCCTCGAGCACAAAGGCGGCAATCGCCTTACCTTGGGCGATGACCTTCTCGCCGGCTTCGACGATCGCCGTACCGCTCGTCGCCATCGATTTGGACCCGCCGGTACCGCCACCCACGAGCAGCTCGTCGCTGTCGCCTTGGAGGAGGCGAATGCGGTCGAAGGGAATCCCGAGCCTTTGGCTCATGACTTGCGCAAACGGCGTCGCGTGACCCTGGCCGTAATCGAGCGTGCCGGTGATAATCGTGACACTGCCGTCGTCCTCGAAGCGGATGCCGCCCATCTCCTTGCCCTGCGGCGCCGTCACTTCCAGATAGTTGCCGATCCCACGTCCGCGCAGTTTGCCGCGTCGGCGGCTATCGATCCGACGAGCTTCGAATCCGGCCCAATCGGAGGTGACGACCGCGCGATCGAGGATCGCCGTGAAGTCGCCTCCGTCATAGACCATGCCGGAGGGCGCCTTATAGGGCATCTCGGCCGGCTTGATGTGATTGCGCCGACGAAGCTCGATCCGGTCCATGCCGAGTTCAGCCGCCGCGGAGTCAACGAGACGCTCCATGAAATAGTTCGACTCCGGCCGGCCCGCTCCCCGGTAGGCACTCACCGGCGTGGTGTTGGTCAAGACGCATTTTGTCGCCACTTCGATCAACGGGGTCTTGTAGACGCTCACCGTATTCTTCACGAAATTGACCGTCGGCATGAGCGGCGCCACCGTCGCGAGATAGCCACCCATGTCGGCGTAAGAGGTAAGGCGTACGGCGAGAAAATTGCCCGCGGCGTCGAGGGCCAGCTCCGCCGTGACGTCATGGGCCCGGCCATGCTGATCGGAGAGAAAGCTTTCCGAACGCTCATCCGTCCACTTGATTGGCCGTCCGAGCTCGCGTGCGGCATGGAAAAGGCATGTGTATTCCGGATAGGCCGAGGCCTTCATGCCAAACGATCCGCCGACATTACCGGTCAGCACACGGACCTTTTCGGGCGGCACGCCCAGGATATCGCCTGCAAGCTGCATCTTGAGACCGTGGACGCCCTGACAGCCGACGTGCAAAGTCCACCGGTCTGCAGCACGGTCGTACTCCCCGACCGCCGAACGCGGCTCCATGGCGCAGACGACAAGACGATTGTTGATGAGCGAAAGCCGGGTAACGTGAGCAGCACTCGCAAACGCCGCCGCGACCTTCTCAGGGTCGCCATAAAGATAATCGAGCACAACATTCGTGGGCAAATCGTCATAAAGGAGAGGTGCGCCCGGTTCCGCCGCTGCGTGCACATCCGTTACGGCGGGAAGCGGATCGATGTCGACCGTCACCGCTTCCGCGGCGTCCTTGGCCTGCGACGGACTCTCTGCCACCGCGAACGCGATGGGATCGCCCACGAAGCGGACCCGGTCCGTCGCGAGGGACGGACGCGGCGGCTTTCGCATCGGGGTGCCGTCGCGGTTGGTGAAAGGCATCGTGCATTTAAGCAAGCCAAAGCCGGCCGCGACCAAGTCCGCACCGGTATAGACGGCGAGAACTCCGGGCGTTTCCCGCGCTGCCTTGGTATCGATGCCACGGATGATGCCGTGGGCATAGCGGCTGCGCACGATTGAGGCATAGGCTTGATTTGGCAAATTGATATCGTCGGTATAGCGCCCTTGACCCTGCAGGAGTTGAGCGTCTTCTTTTCTCGGCAACCGCTGGCCGATCTCAACTTTCTCCACTGTCGGGTTTTTCCTATCGATCCGAACACTCATGAACACCACCGGGCTTTCCGTTTTCGGACGCCACTATAATGCAGCGAATCGCGGCGGAACACCCAGCATCCCGCGACGGGGCCATGCGCCAGTGGCATATGCCAGACGGCGTCATGGCCTCGGTCCGGGCGCCGGTAACGATCATTCGCACGTAGCGCTTGCGACGATCAAACGTGATAGTCGCCTGGTTCGGTCGAATCCCTGCCGCGTCCTGCACCCACGAGGTCGAACACGATCGTGAGGACCACGCTTACGGCGATATTGAGGACTAAAGCGTAGAGCGCTGCGTATCCCGGCACGGTCAGGCCGGCAATCGTGAGCGGGTAGACCGAGGTCGAGAACGCCGTTTTGCCCGCAGTCGCCGCCATCCAGGTTCCGAGGCCGATGCCCGATGCCCAACCAAGCAAGAGGGCCCAACGGTGTAGCCACCGGGTGTAGAGGCCGATCAGCACCGCGGGCAGTGTTTGGCTCATCCATATGCCGCCCAGGAGCTGTAGCTGAATCGCGTATTGCAGCGGGAGGAAAATGATAAAGGCGAGCGCGCCGACCTTTACAACAAGCGAGACAATCTTCGCCATCTGCGCTTCCTGCTTCGGCGTGCAATTAGGGCTGATGTACTCCTTATAAATATTGCGCGTGAAGAGGTTCGCGGTTGCGATCGACATGATCGCGGCAGGGACGAGCGCGCCGATGCCGATGGCTGCGAATGCAAAGCCCGCAAACCAGTCGGGAAATTCGTGCAGAATGAGTGCAGGGACCGTGAAGTTCGAGCCGTACTGCTTGAAGTAGTCGGCGAATTCAGGCGCTTTGTCGACGCCGGCGGCAATCGCCATGTAGCCGAGCAGGGCAATAAGGCCGAGAACGAACGAATAGGCCGGAAGAAACGCAGCATTGCGCCGTATAACATGGCGGCTATTCGAACTTAGGACACCGGTTATCGAATGCGGGTAGAGGAAGAGTGCCAAGGCCGAGCCCAATGCGAGTGTGGCGAAGGCACTGTACAAGCCGAGACTGTCGCCGCTTGGCGGTGTGAGGAGAAGCTTCGCCGGCGGCACGGCGGCGAAGATATTGCCGAAGCCGCCGAGGCGGATGGGGATCACGACGACCACGACAATGATCGTCACGTAAATAAGAATGTCCTTGACGATCGCAATGCTTGCCGGCGCACGCAGTCCGCTTGTGTAGGTGAACGCGGCGAGGATCACGAACGCGATGATGAGCGGCACGTCGCCGGCCAGTCCAGTCGCCGGCAGGCCCATGGCGCCGATCACGACCTGGAGCCCGACGAGCTGAAGGGCGATATAGGGCATGGTTGCGAGCAGACCGGTCACCGCGATGGCGAGTGCGAGCGAACTCGAATCGAACCGACCGCGCACGAAATCCGCAGCCGTTATATATTCGTGCTTGTGGCAAACGGACCAGAGTCGCGGGAATATCACGAAGACGATGGGATAGACGATGATCGTGTAGGGGACCGCGAAAAAGCCTATAGCACCCGCACCGAACACGAGCGCCGGGACGGCGATGAAGGTGTAGGCGGTGTAGAGATCCCCGCCCAACAGAAACCACGTCACGAGCGTGCCGAACCGCCGGCCGGCAAGTCCCCACTCGTGGAGAAGATCGAGATCGCCCCGCCGCCAGTGAACGGCGACAAAGCCGAGGACCGTTACGAACCCGAAAAGCAGAATAAAGACGCCAAGTGCGACCCAGTTCACGGCTCACCTCCCCTTGTCGCGGGCGGCGCGAATTTCTACGCTACCGCTTGCGCCCTTGCCCCGCGTTCTCTTCTTGTCGGCAACACTACTTCTTGGGCGTTGTCGCGAAATACACGATGAGTGTCAGGGCCGCACTGATGAAAATCCAAAGGAACTGGTACCAATAGAAGAACGGGACTCCGCCCAACTGCGGCTCGATCGAGCTGTAGAACGGCACCCAAAGTGTCGCAACGAAAGGCAGTATGAAGAGGAGATACCAAAGCCAACTGGCCCCCCGCTTGTCGCTCGATTGTTCCGCCACGTTGCCCTCCCTCGTCATTGCGCCGCGCATTGCGCGCCCCGACCCTTTCAGCGCAATGGTTTACGCCTAGTGTGGTGGATTTGAAGTTCCTAGCATTTTGGTGGCACCCGCGTTTAGGAACTTCAAATCCGAATTCCGCACTAGATACAATATATTCCTCGTGTGGCTTTGAATCCGAAATTCGCTCCCGGTCCCGCCCCCTAATGTGGCGAATTTCGGATTCGCCACACGAGTGTCTGTTCTTAGCGAGCATACCAGATACGGCTTGCCCCGAAAACCATCGGGCGTGCCGGCAAGGACCCGCGCCAAGGCCCTCGGGGCGCTAATCCGCGGCTTTGCGGCCGATGAGCGGTCAGCCGCGCCCGATGAATGGCATCTTCGTTGCCATGACCGTGAGGAATTGCACATTGGCGTCGAGCGGCAGGCTCGCCATGTAGACCACCGCGTTCGCCACATGCACAGGATCCATTGTCGGCTCGGCGGCGATCGCGCCGTTGGCCTGGGGCACGCCATCCTTCATTCGTAACGTCATGTCGGTTGCCGCGTTGCCAATATCGATCTGTCCGCAGGCGATATCGTACTTGCGGCCATCGAGCGAGGTCGACCGCGTGAGGCCGGTGATGGCGTGCTTGGTCGAGGTGTAGGGTGCGGAGTTCGGCCGAGGCGCATGGGCCGAGATCGAACCATTGTTGATGATTCGCCCTCCGCGCGGAGTCTGGGATTTCATGATTCGGAACGCTTCCTGCGTGCAAAGGAAACAACCCGTAAGGTTGGTGTTGACCACTGTCTGCCACTGTTCGTAGGTCAGCTCCTCGAGCGGAATTGCAGGAGCACCCATGCCCGCATTGTTGAAGAGGACGTCAAGCCGGCCATAGGTGTCCTTCGTCTTCGCGAAAAGCGCCTTGATCGATGCGGGGGCGGTGACGTCGGTCGGAACGGCAAGGGCACGAGCACCCATCGCCTTGCCCTCCGCTGCAACCGCTTCCAAAGGCTCCTTCCGCCTTCCCGCGAGTACGACCCCATACCCGTCTTTCATTAGGGCAAGGGCGACGCTTTTGCCGACCCCGCTACCGGCCCCCGTCACGAGGGCGATTTTTCCTGATGCCATTTGACCAATCTCCTTCCCGGCACACCGGTGTCCGACACCGGCTATTTATTATCGCGGGATCCAGCTTACGAGACTGGGCATCCCGATGCCAGCCACGGCATCGCGTGTCAAGTTTCCACGACCCTATTCACGAGAGGGCCGATCTTGTGGCGCCATGCACGACAATTCCTGCCGCAAATCGGTAACGAACGCGCTTCTCACAAAATCGTGAAAACGCCTTTAGTTGGTTCGTGCGCGCGATGATGCAATATTGCGGCGCACGATCCGACATGGCGTCACTCGACGCGTCTTGCGATTGTCGCACGCGACGGCCGATCGAGATCGCCAATTCCATTCGATGCTGGCGCAAGCACGGCATCTGCCGAGCGGCCAGCCTCACAGCATGGCTGAGTTGCGCAATAGGGCCACTGGGTTCGACCTTGATGTGCGTATGAAAATGTCCATGAGGTTCCTCAGCCACCTGCCCAAGCACCTGAGCAAAGCCCGCACATGGGCGGTCCCCATCGGGATAGCGCTCGTCTGCGCCGGCATTGCGGTGTGGCAGACTCACGAGAGCGCGCCGGCCGAGGGGCGCAGTGCGGTGGCAAAGCCTGTCTCTCAAACGGCTGTGCCGGTCGACACGACGATCGTCCTGCGCAAGGATGTGCCCATTTTTTTGGCGGGTCTTGGCACGGTTCAGGCTTTCAATACCGTCACCGTCAAAGTCAGGGTCGATGGCGAACTCCAAAAGGTGGCCTTCGTCGAAGGCCAGGATGTGAAAGCCGGCGACCTTCTCGCCCAGATCGACCCGCGCCCGCTACAGGCCCAGCTCGACCAGGCCGAATCCAAACGAGTCCAAGACGAAGCGCTCCTCGCGAATGCCAAGCACGACCTCGCCCGCTTCACCGAACTAGCCAAGCGCGAGTACGCGACGCGGCAGAGCCTCGATACGCAGGTAGCACTCGTGGCTCAGCTCGAAGCGGCGATCCGCGGCGATCAGGCGGCGATCGAAAGTGCGAGGGTCCAACTCGGCTACACGACGATCCTCTCGCCGATCGATGGCCGAACGGGCATTCGCCAAATCGATCAGGGCAACATCGTGCACGCGACGGATCAAACGGGTCTCGTCGTCATCACGCAGCTCCAGCCGATTTCCGTGATCGTGACATTGCCGGAGGAGAACTTGCCCGATCTCACGAAGGCGATGGCCGCCGGCACCGTCGCCGTTGCGGTGCTGAGCCGCGACGAGAAGCAGCAGCTCGACGAGGGCACCCTGGCGTTGATCGACAATCAAATCGATCAAGCGACGGGTACGATCCGCCTCAAGGCGACTTTCCCGAATCGTGACCACCGCCTATGGCCGGGCCAATTCATCAACGCCCGGCTGCGCCTATCGACCTTGCAAGGCGTCCTGACAGTCCCGTCGACCGCGGTTGTGCGGGGGGCGCAAGGCGAATTCGCGTATGTCGTGAAGCCGGACAATACCATCGAGCTGCGCTGGCTAAAGCTCATGAACGTCGGCGAGGACTTGGCCGTCGTCGCGGATGGCCTCGCGGAGGGCGAGCGGGTGGTCACCGCAGGCCAATACCGCCTGCAGCCAGGCGCGCAGGTCGCCGCTCGCGACGTGACGGCGACGTCCGAATCCGCACCAATGGCCACCCAATCGGCGGCGCCGCTCACCCGATAATGAGTATTTCGACCCCCTTCATCCACCGCCCTGTCGCGACCTCGCTTCTCATGGCGGGGATTTTCCTCGTGGGCGCCGTCGCTTATCCGCTATTGCCCGTTGCCCCGCTGCCACAAGTCGATTTTCCGACCATTCAGGTGACGGCGAGCTACCCCGGTGCAAGCCCCGAGACGATGGCGTCGTCGGTCGCAAGCCCGCTCGAGCGGCAGTTCAATCAGATCCCCGGCGTCGCACAGCTCACTTCCACAAGCGCTCTCGGCAATGTCAACATCGCGGTCCAATTCGACCTCAACCGCGACATCGACGCGGCGGCCCAAGACGTCCAGGCGGCAATCAACGCCGCCGGCGGCCAGTTGCCCAAGAACCTGCCGAGCCCGCCCACCTATCGCAAGATCAATCCGGCGGATGCGCCAATCGTCGTGCTCGG
>DASPOR010000074.1 GCA_035625915.1 Alphaproteobacteria bacterium
ATCGGTCTTTCTGCGAAAGTCTACGCTACAGCACTACGACACGATAGAAATCCTTGCGCGCGGCACTCAAACAGCGTTTGCATGTTCGTCGAGACGGATGGAGGGCATTCATGGCGCATGTCTCGATTCCGGAAATACCATTGGCCGAGCGCAAAGCGTTCTCGCTAGGCGAGGCGGCAGGGTTGACGGGACTGTGCGTCTCAACCCTGTACAATTTGATGGGCAATGGCCGGCTTCAGACAATCAAGGTTGGCGGGCGTCGCTTGGTTACGCGAGAAGCACTCGATGCGTTGCTTGGGGCGTCGGGCACGGACGTCACCCCTACCGGGGGCTAAAAGTCGTTGTCTCCAAAAATGGCCGTCGACCGTAATGCGGAAGCGAACGGGCAGCCGCCCGAGCTGTTCCCGGTCTTCCGGAGCATGAGAAAACCGAACTACAGGGGCCGTGAGTCCGGAGCTATGTCACGATCGACCGATGCGCCGCTCTATCCTGATGAAGCCGAGATTGCGCGGCGTGTCCTTGGTGAACGCGCGCAGGAATGGCCGGGCAAAGCGGCTGTGCTCGAGCGGGACGGCTTGCCCAAGATCGATCCCTTAATGGGCGGTCGGTTCTGGCCCGCCGTGCGTCAGTGGTTCCTGGATCGCCACGGCCTTATGGGGCAGTTGCTTGGCGGCGAGACCTTGCCCGCAAAGAGCCGAGTTCGGGTCGTTCCATTCGCACCGGACGGGGAGGTCGACTTCGATGGCGAGAAAGCGCAAGCCGCTCGTTGTCGACGGCGAGACCGTCGAACTTGACGCGCCAGGTCTGCAGAAACCAAAGAGGCACGCGCTCGCGGGTATCTGCCTGTAGCGGGACGCCTGGAGCTCCAGCATCGATGCAAGCTGCTTACCGGCGAAATGTTGGCATGGCTTGGCGATCCAGACGGCCAGAAAAAGCCAGTCTATGAGGGCACCGTGGCCGCACTGATCCGCTGCTATCAGACGGACAAAAACTCGCCTTACCATGGTCTGCGCCAGAGCAGCGCACGCGTTTATACCGACTGGTGCCGGACGCTCGAGCGCGCGATCGGCAAGCGCCGCGTGGATCATCTGAGCGGGCAGGACATCCGCGACTGTTTCCTATCCCTGATGGAGCCGGCAGAGCCCGGCGGTGCGCCGCGCGTGCGTCTCGCAAAGTCCTGCACCCGATCGATGCTAACGATTCTGCTCAACTACGGCGCTGAGCTCGGCTTACCTGGCTGCCTCAACCTCGCACAGGTGCTCGAGCGCATGACGCTACGCGTGCCTCAACCGGTGCGGCGGGCTTGGAAGGCGGCCAGGCCAAAGAAAAGAGCAATGACGTACGACCAGGCCGCAGCAATTGTCACCGAAGGCCTGGCGCGCGGCACTCGACGTCATCGTTCAATCGCTCTCGGCGTCGCCGCGCAATTCGAGCTCACTCTCAGGCAGGTCGACGTCATCGGTGAGTGGGAAAAGATCGATCGCACCGTTGCTCTCGGGCCAGGGGCAATTATTGATCGTGGCCAAGTTTGGCGTCATGGACTGCGGTTTGAGGACTTCGCAGGCGGCGAACTCGACCTCGAGACGTCGAAGACAGAAACCAAGGCCGTGTTTGACGTCACTGTCTATCCGCTCTTTCAACAAGCCCTCGCAAGCGTACCTCTGTGCGAGCGCCATGGTCCGCTGGTGACCGACGATAACGGCTCACCAGTCCGTAGGCGATACTACTGGGATCTCTATCGTGATGTTGCTGATGCCGCTGGAGTGCCCCGGTCAGTGTGGAGCATGCACGCACGACATGGCGGTGCGACTGAGGCACAGCAAGCGGGGGTCGACTTGGACATCGCCGAGCACGCTCAGCACTCCGACATCAACACGACCCGCAAACACTACATCGTGCCATCGGTCGAGACGTCGAGGCGGGTGGCTAGGCAACGAGTTGCACACCGGCAGGCGAAGAAGAACACACCGTGAAAACAGCATTTCCAACAGAATTTCCAACTGGTTTCCAACAGGAAGGGCTAAGTGCTGGCGCGCCCGAAGAGATTCGAACTCCTGACCCCCAGATTCGTAGTCTGGTTCGAGCCTTTGATTTCATTGTGGGCGTTGTAGAACCCCCAATAGTTCGTCAGAGTTTTCAGGACGATCGGCGGGAGGTCCTGCCCCCTTTCGACCCGTGTCTGACAAAAACTGCGCCGGGATCACTCGGTCGGCTGACAGTCGCATCGTGATCGCGCGCTTTTCAGCGACGGAGGCGCGACGCAGGCTCCCAGACGCAAAATGACGAAGGCCCCCCCGCCGGAGGGCCCTGGAAGGGAGCCGCGCAGGCTTTCGTTGCCCCTCTTCGTAATTAAAGGAAAATGGCGTATCCTTTAGTAAGCGTGGGCTGCAACTAAAGGATTCGCGAACATGAAGGGAACACCGACGACCCGGCTGGGCCAGTTGGTCGAGACCGTGGTGGGTGGCGAGCGGGTCAGGGCATTTCTGCCATCACCTCTCCCGCCCGATCCTCCACTCGACCTCAACGGGCTGTTAACCCTCTACGACGCCGCCCGCGGAGCGGTCGGCCGGCTCGATGGGGTGACGACGATCCTGCCATCCACGCCGCTGTTTCTGTTCATGTATGTACGCAAGGAGGCACTCCTCTCGTCGCAGATCGAGGGCACCCGATCTTCGCTCTCCGATCTTCTCCTTTTCGAAAACGACGAAATTCCGCACGTTCCGCTGGACGATGTCGCCGAGGTCTCGAACTACGTCGCCGCGATGGAACATGGTCTCAAGCGGCTACGAGGCGGCTTCCCGCTTTCGCTGCGTCTCGTTCGCGAGATGCACGAGATCCTGCTCAAGTCCGGGCGAGGCGCGAGCAAACAGCCGGGTGAGTTCCGGCGCTCCCAGAACTGGATCGGCGGCACGCGGCCGGGCAACGCGCTGTTCGTTCCGCCACCACCGGATCGCCTTACCGAGTGCCTCGACGCATTCGAAAAATTTCTTCACTTGGATGATCCGCAGCTGCCGCCGCTGATCAAAGCGGGGCTCGCGCACGTGCAGTTCGAAACCATTCACCCGTTCCTCGATGGCAACGGGCGACTCGGCCGGCTATTGATCACGCTGATGCTGTGCGAGGCCGGCGCTT
>DASPOR010000075.1 GCA_035625915.1 Alphaproteobacteria bacterium
GTGGGGCCACGGGGTATAGAAAATGGAGAAAAGTTCAAGACTCTCTGAAATGAGCCTCCGCCCCCCTCCTTTCCGCGGGGGGACGGTAGCCGGGGGCACCGCCAGGCAATCGCCCCGTCTGCTTTTTTGAAGCTTAGCTGACGGTTCATCGCGGTCTACTTGCCAAAGTGTTTGCTAAGAATGCTGCCGCCCCCGCGCCCGGTACGCCGCTGCCTTTGCACGGTTGCCGCACACGGCCATGCTGCACCAGCGCCGTGCATGGCTCTTGCTCACGTCGAGGAACCAGAGCGTGCAGTCGGCCCGTTCGCATTTTCGCACGTAGGTGAAGTCCTTCCGGACGATGAAGTCGCCGATCGCGTCGAAGATCGGATAGATAAGCGACGTGGCGTCCTCCCACCGGCGCTTCGACCGCCAATGGAATGCGCAGGGCATGCTGTCGCCGCGCACCGATACGTCGCCGGGGAGTGTGCCTTCGATTTGCCGATAAGCCTTGTCGCTCGCGAGGATCTTGTTCAACGCCGCCAATTCCTCGGCGGATAGCCGTGCCAGCCGCTTGCCGGCATTCTTGTGAACGAAGGTTCGAAACCATTCACGAAAATGGCGCACGTCCGCCGCCACTTTATTGAGGGCGTGCGGGGTCTCGACGGCTCCGATTCGCGCCAATGCATTCACCGGCACGGCATTTACCTGCGCGAGCCACACGACAAGGTCGCGGCCATTCGCCAGCCATTCGATTTCCCGCCCCCATGGCGACGCAACGGTGTTGAGAAAATCGAGTGCCAGATCTCCGCCGACGAAAGACGGGGCGGGGCGCGGCTCGGCCATAAGCGATCTCCAATGGGCAGTCGTTCTGCTCTCCAATCTCCAGAACGGTAACCGGTAATATTCCCGTTGACAAGTTACACGCAATAAGTAACCTGACAAATGAAAAAATACCGGTTACAACTTGCGAACCTAATTTTCTAGGAGATGGAAATGACGGTCACATATCGCACCCAATCCGTGGACGGGCTCAAGATGTTCTATCGCGAGGCCGGCGATCCGAAGGCGCCGGCGCTCCTGCTGCTGCACGGCTTTCCCACGTCGTCGCACATGTATCGTGAACTCATCCCCGCTCTCGCCGACCGCTACCATCTGGTCGCGCCGGATCTGCCAGGGTTCGGCTACACCGATGCGCCGGATCGGGCCCAATTCAATTACAGCTTCGATCATCTGGCCGAGGTGACCGAACGGTTCACCGAGGTGATGGGCCTCGCGCACTTCGCCGTCTATGTTTTCGACTACGGCGCTCCCGTGGGCTTTCGCCTCGCCATTCGGCATCCCGAGCGAATCACCGCCATCATCTCCCAGAACGGCAATGCCTATCTCGAGGGCTTGAGCGAGGGGTGGAATCCGATCCAGGCTTACTGGAAAGACCCTTCGCCAAAAAACCGTGCGGTACTTCGCCAGTTCCTCACGCCGGAGACGACCCGGTGGCAGTACACCCACGGCGTGCCGACGCCGGAGCGGTTATCGCCGGACACCTGGACTCTCGACTCGGCCCTCCTCGCCCGGCCCGGCATTGAAGAAATCCAGCTCGACCTCTTCGGCGATTACAAGAGCAACGTGGCCCTCTATCCCAAATTCCAGGAATATTTCCGCACCCGGCGGCCACCTTTTCTTGCCGTCTGGGGCAAGAACGATCCGTTTTTCCTCCCGCCCGGCGCTCAAGCCTTCAAGCGCGACAACGCCGACGCGGAAGTCCATTTGCTCGATGCCGGCCATTTCGCGCTTGAGAGCAAGGGACCCGAGATCGTCGCGATCATCCGCGACTTCCTCGGCCGCAAGCTCGGGAAATAGAGCCGCACGAGGCCGTTGGCTTACCGTCGGCGACGTTGCTCGGCTTCGTCCCAAGCCGTGAGCGGCTGGTAATCGGGCACGAACCCAAGGCCCTTCGTGGCGTCCGACGAGACTGCGCGCTGGGATACGACGACATCGAGGAGGGCGGGTGCGTTTTCGAGTGCGCGCCGCAATGCAGGTTCGAGCATCTCCGGGTCCTCCACGCGCTCGCCATGAGCGCCGAGCGCGCGCGCCATGGCGGCATAGTCGGAGTGGCGGAGCGTGGTGCCGACGACGCGGCCGCCATAATTCTCCTGCTGGTCGTAGCGTTCGATGTTCCAAGCGGCGTTGTTGGCCACGATGAACACGGCTTTGGCGCCGTGGCGCACGGCGGTATCGATCTCCATCGCATTGATGCCGAAGGCGCCGTCGCCGTTGACGGAGATGACCTGGCGGCCCGGGAAGGCGAGGGCTGCCGCGACGGCGAACGGAACGCCGACGCCCAGGCATCCGAAGGCGCCTGCGTCCATGTAGGTGCGCGCCGACAGGCCGACCCGCGCAAAGCTCAGGATGTCGCCACCGTCGGCGATCGCGATGTAGTCGGGCTCGGCAGTGCGGGCGATGGCCTCGAAGATTCGGCTCGGATGCATTTTTCCATCGGACTCGAGCGCCGGTCCGCCGCCCTCGCGCGGCCGTAGGCGTTCGCGCTGGCGCCGCCGCATTCCCTCGGCCCACGCCTTGTCGATCTTCGGCGCGCGGTTTCCGGCGGCCTCCACCATGGTGTTGAGCGCCAGCTCGGGGTTTGCGAGAATTTCCGGCGCACCGCGCCGATTATCGATCAGCTCGCCCGCCGTGTCCGCGATGCGGACGAAGCGGGCGTTCGGAAAGACGGCCGGCGAGCCGTAGCCGAGCTGGTAGTCGAGTCGGCGCCCGACGACGAGGACGGCGTCTGCGTCCGTCATGATGGCGGCCCTGACCGCACCGGCGAATCCAGGATGATCGGAGGGGACGAGTCCGCGGCTCTCCTGGGTATCGAGATAGAAGGCCCCGCTTGCGTCGAGAAAGCGCACGAGTGCGGCGGCCGCCCCGCGCGCCCCTCGTCCGGTGATGACGACCGGGTGCTGAGCGGACCACAAAACGTCGACCGCTTCGGCGATCGCTGCGGGATCGGGATGGATGACGCGCCGCGGCTTCGGACGCATCCAGTCGTCGAGGACGAGGGCCGGTGCGATCTCCGCGCGCAGCACGTCGGTTGGAATCTCGAGATAAACGGGACCGGGCTCGCCGGCGTCTCCCGCGGCGCGCGCGAGCGATTCGTCGAGTTCGCGGATCACTTGGTCAGCGACCCTGGCAGTCCGCGCGGTTCTCGTCACGGGCCTCAGAAGCTCGACATGGGGAATGTCCTGAAGCGGGCCCATGTTAGCCTGGGGCCGTGAGGTGCATCCGCCGATCAGCAGCACGGGAACGCGGGCGAGCCACGCATTCGCCATCGCCGTCACGGTATTGGTGACACCGGGTCCCGCCGTCACCATCGCGACGCCGATCTGTCCCGTAAGCTCGCTATGCGCATGGGCCATGTGCACGGCAGCTCCCTCGTCGCGCACATCGACGATGCGGATGCCGGCACGGGCGACATGATCCCAGATTGGTTGGATATGTCCGCCTTGCAATCCGAAAATCCGATCGACGCCACGCCGCTTCAGGAACCGTGCAATCCATGCGGCACAGCTATTCTCGCCAGCACCGAGATCCGTCGCTGACGTCTTGACCTCGTTCATCGTCCCTCCTTCTCCCTGTCGCTGTGCAGCCTTCGCTTTTCAGTTTCCGACGGTCTCGGCCATCCTGTTCTTCAGGATCCGATGCTGAACCTTGCCAGTCGCGGTGCGCGGCATTTCATTGTCCGGGATGAAGGCGATGGAGCGCGGGCGCTTGTATCCTGCCATCCGCTCGCGGCACCAGGCGAGAAGCTCGGCTTCCACCGCCATCGCACCGTCGCGCAGCACGACCACACCGTGCACCCGCTCCCCCCATTTCGCATCCGGCACGCCGATCACCGCGACGTCCTTCACGGCCGGATGGGCGATGAGCACCGCCTCGATTTCCGAGGGGTAGACGTTCTCGCCCCCGCTGATGATCATGTTGCTCTTGCGGTCGACGAGGAAGTAATAGCCGTCCGGGTCCCGCCGCGCCAGATCGCCGACCGTGCAATAGTCTCCCCGAAAGGACTCGCGCGTCTTCTCGGGCAACTTCCAGTACCCGTCGAACGCATAGGGCGTTTGCGAGTAAAGCTCGCCGACCTCGCCGTCCGGCACTTCCTGTCCGTTTCCGTCGAGGAGCTTGATCGGCCCGCTGCCCACGCATTCCCGGCCGACGGAGCCGAGCTTGGTGAATTGTTCGTCGGGATGAAGCATGGTGACCCAGCCGGCCTCGGTCGAACCGTAGAGTTCGAAAAGGCCCGAGTTCCGGAAATAGGCCATGATCGCGCGCTTGGTGTCTTGGCGTGCCGGTGCTGACGAAATCATGAGCTTCCTGACCTTGCCGGTCTCGCACGACTCGCGGATGGAGGCGGGAAGATCGAGCATCATGACGTACTGGGTCGGCACGAGCGAGGTGAAGCTTTCCCCGCCTGCCGAAATGGTGCGCAGGAAATGCTCGGGGTCGAAGCTCTTGCGGCTGTAGACCGAGCAAGCCCCGCCGCAAAAGGTCAGGGTCGAGGCGAAATAGAGGGAGTTCGCGTGACACATCGGCATCGCGAGGAGGGCTGCGTCGGTGCGGCTGAAGCCAAGCTCGACGGCGGTTGTGAGGGATAGGAGAGTGCCGGCGCCATGGCTGCGGATCGCACCCTTGGGCGCACCTGTGGTCCCCGAGGTGTACATGAGCATCCAGGGATCGTCCTCGCGCACCTCGGCATCGGGCTCGCTATCGCGCGCTCTCTCTATGATCGCCTCGTAAGCGGCATAGCCCGCCGGGGTGGTGAAGCCGCCGAAATGAATGAATGTTTGGCACTCGACCGGTAGATCCTTCCGAATCTCCTCGATCGGGCCAAGCAGGTCGTCTTGAACGATCAGGGCCCGGGCCTCGCAATTCTCAACGATGTAGCGGATCTCCCGGCCAACCAGCCGGAAGTTGACGGGGACTGCGACCAGGCCCGCTTTTGCCGCCGCCGCGTAGATTTCCATCCACTCGACGCAGTTATAAGCAAATACCGCAACGCGATCGCCTTTACGCAAACCCATGCCCAATAGCGCGTTCGCAAGGCGGCAGGCGCGCGCATTCCACGCGCGAAACGTCATCGATCGCGAGAGATCGCGCGCACCAAGTCCCTCGGGATTGAGGCGCGCGTGCGTGCGCAGCACGTCACCCAGATTCAAAAGCGGACCCATCTCACTCCAATCTGCAGAATGCGCGGCAGTCGAATCCCCGAGCCCAAGAATGCCTCGCCCCTCCCTCGTCGGCAACCCGGCGTGGTGGGGGTAATTGCGATTTGGAACTTGAGCACGCTCGCCACGATTTACCGCAATCCACGCGGCGCACTCAAAGTGCTAAGGTGGTGAGGTCGGGGAAATTCGAGGCCGCGATGAATACCGAATTTGCGAACCCCGCGTCAGCAACTCGGTGACGGCATTGATCTTGCCGTGGGAGCCAGCGGTGCGAACATGGTCAATTTCTGGGTGTAGCCGAGGCGGTTTGCGCGAGTGAGGCTCTGCGAAAGGTGTAAACGTAAAAAAGAGATAATCGCCTCAATAATTTACGACCGCCACCGGGCCGTCCTCGGTCACGGCGGCTTCCAATATCTCCTGGACCGTCGCGAACACGTCCCATCCGGTCGAGGTGACGAAATAATTGGAGAGGTCGGTGATCGCGCTGGCTATGTCGTCACCCCAAGGGGGCCTCTTCGAGCGATCCTCGATATCCCAGACTAGCCGCCTAACGGGCAGGCGCGAAAGCTCGGCGCGTGCCTGTTGCAATTCCTGTAGTGCGCCGGCAGCGTCGACCTGTGCAAGCTCGCCTTGATAGAGCTTCCGCATCAACAGCGGGGAGCGAGTTCTCCAGGCATCCGGTTCAAAATTGGCTGAGATGGTCGAGAAGAATGCGTGGAAGAAATCGGCGGCCCCGATCTCATCTATGATGCTGCTCTATGATTCTGCCCAGCTTCAATCCAATCGCCACCTGATCGCCTCAAGATGATGATGTTCGCGCGCTCAAGGGCCCCATGCGACCGCTCGACGATCTTGACGATCATGCTGTTGAGATAGGCACGCGAAACCATCTGACCGCGAACGTCAATATGCATATTCTGGGTGGTGTCGGAAGGGACATACTCCGCTCGGCTGACCGCCCGACCGGAAACGTTGCGGACTAGCTTGGCGCGCCCGAAGGGATTCGAACCCCTGACCTTTGCCTCCGGAGGGCAACGCTCTATCCAGCTGAGCTACGGGCGCATTTAAGCGGTCATTGAACAGGCTACTCTTTACTTCATCCGCCCGTTCAATGCAAAGGGGTGCGAGCCTCCGGGGCGCCAACGCGCATTATTAGCCGTTAGAGCAATTGTAATCTCCGGGGCAATCTACATATTTTTGGGCGCGCATCGCCCGTGCAACGCACGCGTCATAGGACTGAGGGTTTCGCCGTGGCCAAGGAAACTGCCCTCGCGACGATCGCGGGTCTGATCGACGTTTTGCCCGGCGCTTATGCTGTGCTCGATGGGGACGGCGTTTGCATTGCCGCAACGGCTGGCTTTTGCGCTCTCCTCGGGAGGGCGCGGTCGGAGGTGATCGATGCGAGACTAGAGCTGCAAGCGCATTGGACAGTGCGCCCGTTCTCTCCCGACTCCAATCGGGCCTGGCGCCTCGTCGATCCCGGGGACGGTATGACGCGAGATCGCACGGGGTCCGACGATAATTTGCTGACGACAATCGTGAATGCGCTGCCCGTGATGATCAACGGCAAGGACATCGAGTCGCGCTATCTCTACATGAATCGCTTTCAGGCCGCTCACTACGGCGTGGCGCCGGCCGATGCGCTCGGGCGCTCCGCCGAGGACATCCTGGGTCCGGGCTACGGAAGCTACACGCGCGAGCTCGATCGGCGTGCGATCGCAACCGGCAAACCGCTTTCCTTTTATGACGAAAACTATCCCGGCGCTGATGGCGTGGCGCGCGACTGGCTGACGACGAAGGCGCCGATGCGAGATGACCGTGGGGTGATCTTCGGCGTCGCCACCGTCGCGACCGAAATCTCGCAACGCAAGGAGCTCGAAGTCAAGCTGCACGAGGCGGAGCGGGACTATCGTAGCCTCTTCAGCAATGCGATCGACGGAATATTCCGCGCAAGCATCGATGGCCGTCTCCTACGGGCAAATCCGGCACTCGTGGAGCTGAACGGTTACGACTCCGAGGCGGAAATGCTGGCAAGTGTCGGCAACCTCGCGACCGAATGGTATGTGGACCCGACCCGGCGCGACGAGTTCATGCGGCTTCTTCACCGGCACGGCTTCGTGACCAACTTCGTGTCGGAAGTCTATCGCCACAAGACGCGGGAGAAAATCTGGGTATCCGAGAATGCCCGTCTTATTCGTGACTGCGAGGGACGCCCGTTGTTCTATGAAGGAACGGTGCGTGACATCACCGAACTTCGCCGTGCCGAGGAGGCATTGCGCACTGCCATGTCGGAGGTGGAAGCCGCAAGCCGTGCGAAGTCGTACTTCCTCGCGAACATCAGCCACGAACTGCGCACGCCGCTGAACGCGATCATCGGATTCTC
Organism: Alphaproteobacteria bacterium; assembly: GCA_035625915.1. Taxonomy (NCBI): domain Bacteria; kingdom Pseudomonadati; phylum Pseudomonadota; class Alphaproteobacteria; species Alphaproteobacteria bacterium. The sequence continues at coordinate 7,582 of DASPOR010000075.1, forward strand.
GGAAATCATGCAAAACCAGTTGGTGGGACCGATCGAGAATCCGACCTACCTCGGTTACGCAAGGGACATATTTGAGAGCGGCACGCATCTTCTCGGCTTGATCAACGAAATCCTCGATCTCTCCAAGGCGGAGGCGGGCCGCATGGAGATCAACGATGAAGTCGTCGATGTCCCCGTTCTCGTGGAGCGATGCATGGCGACCCTTCGGCCCCAGGCCGAAAAGACACGCGTCAGCATGCACAGCACGATGTCCGGCGAACTCCCAACACTTCTGGCGGACCGCGCAAGGCTGCGGCAAATCCTCGTCAACCTTCTGTCGAATGCCGTCAAATTCACGCCGGAGGGCGGAAAGGTCACGGTCACGGCCTTCATCGACGCGGATCGCCGGTTCGCCATTTCGGTTGCCGACACCGGGATCGGCATGTCGCCCGAGCAGATTCCGATCGCTCTCGAACCCTTCCGCCAGATCGACAACGCGCTCAATCGGGCGCATGGTGGGACGGGATTGGGGCTGCCGCTTTCGAAGCGGCTCATCGAATTGCACGGCGGCACGTTCGAGATCGAAAGCAGTCCCGGGCAGGGAACGACCGTGACGATCCGTTTTCCGCAAACGCGAGTCAGGCATCGCTGAGCGCGATCGGGATCGAGTCCGAGTACCGTATTTTACGCCGCGAGCCGACGGCGCTGGAGAGGCGTCGAAATCCTCATTTCAATCGGAGTCGTCCGCCATGAGACCATCACGGCTTGCGGGCATGTCGGGGATCGGGGTCGACCGCATGGGTGCGCGCGCCGATTCCATGATCGGAAGGGATTTCCTGCGCCTCGAGAATCTGGACACCGATATCCCGCCCCACGCGTCCGTGCTGGCGGCGAGCAGAGCCGCGATCGCGGAGGACAAGAACAACAGCTATCTGCCGTTCGTCGGGCAAACGCGCCTTCGCAACGTGGCGGCGGCCCATGCCTCGCGCCTGTCCGGCGTGCAATACGAAGGATCGAGGAACGTCATCATCTCGGCGGGTGGGCTCTCGGGTATTCTCAATGTGCTCCTCACCATCGTGGAGCCGGGCGACGAAGTCATCCTCACCGACCCCACTTACATCGGATTGATCAACCGCGTGCGCTTGGCCGGCGGGGCGCCGAGGCTCGTTCCCTTCGTCAAGGATGGTCGCGATTGGGCGTTCGATCGCGACGCCCTGAGGAAGGTCGTCACGAAAAAGACGCGCGCATTTCTGTTGATGAGCCCGTCCATGCCGTCGGGCGCTTGCCTGACACGCGCGGATTGGGAGGCCGTGGCCGAAATCGCGCGCGAGCGCGCGCTTTGGGTCGTGAACGACGCGGCGATGGAGCGGATCCTCTTCGACGGGCGCAAGGTCATCAATCCCGCAAGCCTCCCGGGGATGGCCGATCTTACCGTGACGGTCGGTGCTGCCTCGAAAGAACTCCGAATGATCGGCTGGCGAGTCGGATGGATCGTAGCACCCGAGCGCCTTCTGCCCGATCTTGCCCTTGTGTCGATTGGCAATGTCGTAACACCCGTCGGCATTGCGCAGGACGCGGTCGCGACGGCACTCGAGCTCGGCGACGAGGATGTCGATCGCGCAACGGCGATCTGGCAAGCTCGACGCGACCTCATCCTCGCCGAGATGACTCAATTGCCGGCCATGCGCCCCGCGGGCGGCTGGTCGCTCCTCGTCGATGCCGCCGAGATCGGCATGTCGGGAGCGGAACTGTCCGAGCTCTTGTTCGAGAAGGCCCGGATCGCCGCGACCCCGATGACCGGTTGGGGCGAGGTCAATGGTGCACGGTTCCTGCGCTTCGTCTTCGCGAATGAGTCCGTCGAGCGGCTCGCGGGAATTGGCGAAAGGATCCGCACTTCCCTTGGCCTTTGATCGAGGTCCCGATGGTGTCGCCCACCCGGGGTGGTTACGAAGCACCATCGTCCCCATTTTAGATGGAGGATTCCGTCGCGGGCAGATGCCATGAGTGGTTCGAGGATTCCGATTGGAATAGCCCTCGGCAGCGGGATTGCCCGCGGCTGGGCGCATATTGGCGTATTGCGCGGCCTTGAGCGCCTTGGCATCGAGCCCGACATCGTGTGCGGCACCTCGATAGGTGCGCTCATCGGAGGCGTTTATCTTGGCGAGGGGCTCGACCGTCTCGAGGTGTGGGCGCGCGAACTGAACAGGCTCAAGATGACGCGCCTGTTCGATTTTCAGATCGGACGCGGCGGCCTCATCGCGGGGCGGCGAATCATGCAGATCTTCGACGAGGAACTTCACGCCGTCATGATCGAGGATTTGCCCGCCAGATTTGCCTGCGTTTGCACCGATCTCGATACCGGACACGAAGTCTGGCTCCAAAGGGGAAAGCTGCTCGAAGCCGTGCGGGCGTCCTATGCGCTCCCCGGCCTGTTTCCGCCAGTCAAGATCGACGGCAGATGGTTACTCGATGGAGCGCTTGTCAATCCGATCCCCGTGTCGATGTGCCGTGCACTCGGCGCGCGCCTCGTCATCGCGGTCAATCTCAACGCCGACCTCTTCGATACGGCCTCGCTCGGAACGGCAAGGGAACTCGAAGCGGCGGACGAGAACGCAATCATCACGCGGCTGAGGAATTTGCCGGGTGCCGATATGATGCGGCAGCTCTTCAGCCATCGAACCGATGAACCGAGCGTGCTGAGCGTGATGACACGATCGCTTCACTTCCTCCAGGATCGGATCAGCCGCGCGCGGCTCGCGGGCGATCCTCCCGATGTGACCATTGCGCCGAAGATTGGGCGGATTGGCATCCTTCAGTTCGATCGCGCCGCCGAGAGTATCGAAGCCGGCGAGGAAGCCGTGCGGCAAGCAGCCCCTGTGCTCGAAGAAGCGCTGCAGCGCTATGCCGGGCAAGGTGCTGGCAGTTATGCCCGCCGCGAGGATTGACGCTTCTGCCCCGGTGCGGCCTCGTGCTAAAGCAATCCAAGTCGCGGGCCCCCCTTTGGATCTCCACAAAGTCGCTGCCGGTACGCTCACCCATGAACCGCAAGGAACGACGTGCTGGGAAAGTCGAGAAGGAAGCGAGCCATGCTCGCGGTCGTCCGCCTGTTTCCGATCCGGCACAAGCATTCGATGCGGCCCTGGCGCATTTCCATGCGGGCAGACTCGACGATGCAGATTCGGTTTTCGAGGCGCTTACGAAGCGGTATCCGGACAAGGCAGCACCTTGGCACCTGCGCGGCCTTGTGCGGCTTCGCAAAGACGAGCCCGGTGCCGCGCGCAGCTTCCTCGAACGCGCGGTCGCCTGCGATCCCGAACTCGCACAGGCGCACAGCGATCTCGGGGCTGCGCTGCAGCTCGAAGGGCGGCTCGAGGAGGCAGCGGCGAGCTACAAACGGGCCGTCGCATTGAATCCCGGGCTTGCGCAGGCACACTGCAATCTCGGCATTACGCTTCACACTCTTGGCGATCGCGATGGGGCGATCGAGTCTTACAGACGTGCGCTGATCGCGAACTCCAACTATGTGAAGGCCCTCGTCAACCTCGGTGCGGCGCTGGAGGAAGCCGGGGATACCGATGAGGCGATGAGCCATTTGAGGCGGGCGGTCGCGCTCGATCCCTCCCACGCCGGGGCGTATTTTAGCCTCGGCAATTCGCTGCGATCGAAGAACCGCGATGACGAGGCCCTGGCCGCCTACCGGCAGGCGGTGGCGATTTGGCCGGATCATATCGAGGCTCGCATGAGCCTTGGAAGGCTCCTCCTGCAGCTTGGCAGGCCCGACGAGGCGAGCGTGATCTACCGGGGAATCGTCGAGCGCTTACCCGAACACGGCGAAGCCTATGGCGGCTTGGGCGTAGCACTCAGGGATCTCGGCCGCACAGCCGAAGCGGCCGAAGCATTCGAGCATGCGGTAAGGCTGCTACCGGAAAACGGCGAGGCTTGGAGCAATCTCGGTCTCATCCGCTGGCAGGAAGGACGACTCGACGAAGCGGTCGAGAATCTCGAAAAGGCGATTTCGCTAAGGCCGGACCTAGTCGGCGCCTATAGCAATCTGAGCTTGATTCAGGCGGATCGCGGGAGGTTGGCGGAAGCCGTTCAACGCCTGGAGCGCGCGCTTGAGATCGAGCCCAGTCATTCGACCGCACGCAGCAATCGACTCTGGCTGATGAATTTCGATGATGCGGTGTCGGGTGAAGCGATGCTCGCAGCACACCGCCTTTGGGAGAAGCACTATGTGCTGCCAAGCGGCTGGCGATGGAACGCACATACGAACGACCCCGATCCGAGCCGCCGCCTCAGAATCGGTTACGTCTCGCCCGATTTCCGAAGGCATTCTGTCAGCTATTTTGCAGCCCCCCTGATCAACGCGCATGACCGCCGCCAAGTGGAGGTGACGTTATACGCGAACGTATCGCAGTCCGACGCCATGACCGAGCGTCTGATGGGGGCGGCGGATCGTTGGCGCACGGTCGTGGGCGTTTCCAATACACAAGCGGCCGAGCTTATCCGGCGAGACGGCATCGATATCCTTGTCGACCTTGCGGGGCACACGAACCTCGGCCGCCTCGACATTTTTGCGCTGAAGCCGGCCCCGGTTCAGGTTACCTGGCTCGGTTATCCCAACACGACCGGGCTCAGCGCCATCGATTACCGGATCACGGATTCGATTGCCGATCCCGAAGTCGAGGCCGATCGTCACCATGTCGAGCGCCTTGTTCGCCTGCCCCACGGATTTCTTTGCTATGAAGCCATCGCAAGTGCTGGCGACGTTGGGCCGCCGCCCTCGCTCCAGGCCGGCTTCGTTACGTTTGCGTCCTTCAACAACGTTTCAAAAATGAACGCGTCCGTGGTTGCATGCTGGGCGCAGCTTTTGGCCGCCGTGCCCGAGGCGCGCCTCCTGCTCAAGGCGAAGCCGCTTCGCGACGCCGCCTTGCGGGACTTCTATCGTGCGCAATTCGCGGCGGCGGGTGCCGATCCTTCACGCATCGAATTGGCATCTTGGGCTGCCGATTCGGCGGATCATTTGGCATATTACCGGCGCGTGGACGTGGCCCTCGATCCGTTTCCCTATAACGGGACGACCACAACGTGCGAAGCGCTCTGGATGGGCGTACCTGTCGTCACCCTGCGGGGGGCGCGCCATTCGG